>CAMZHI010000005.1 GCA_947306755.1 uncultured Clostridia bacterium
ACGAAGAAGTAGTAGAAGTAAAAGATTTAGAAGGAAATAAAACAAAACAAACTATAAAAGTAAGCAATATAGATAAAACAGCACCAACAGTGTCAGTAAAATATAGTACAAAAGAACCAACAAATCAAAATGTGGTTGTAACAATAAAAGCAAAAGAACCGTTACAAGCAATAGATGGATGGACATTGTCAAGCAATGAAGAAACATTAACAAAAACATACATGGAAAATACAACAGACGAAGAAGTAGTAGTAGTAAAAGATATAGCAGGAAATGAAACAAAAAAGACAATAAAAATAAGCAATATAGATAAAACAGCACCAACAGTGTCAGTAAAATATAGTACAAAAGAACCAACAAATCAAAATGTGGTTGTAACAATAGAAGCAAAAGAACCATTACAAGCGATAAATGGATGGACATTGTCAAGTAATGAAGAAACATTAACAAAAACATACATGGAAAATACAACAGACGAAGAAGTAGTAGTAGTAAAAGATATAGCAGGAAATGAAACAAAAAAGACAATAAAAATAAGTAATATAGATAAAACAGCACCGACAGTATCAGTAAAATATAGTACAAAAGAACCAACAAATCAAAATGTGGTTGTAACAATAGAAGCAAAAGAACCATTACAAGCGATAAATGGATGGACATTGTCAAGTAATGAAGAAACATTAACAAAAACATACATGGAAAATACAACAGACGAAGAAGTAATAGTAGTAAAAGATATAGCAGGAAATGAAACAAAAAAGACAATAAAAATAAGTAATATAGATAAAACAGCACCGACAGTATCAGTAAAATATAGTACAAAAGAACCAACAAATCAAAATGTGGTTGTAACAATAAAAACAAGCGAACCGGTACAAGCAATAACCGGATGGACATTGTCAAGTGATAAAAAAACATTAACAAAAACATATGAGGAGAATACAACAGACGAAGAAGTAATAGTAGTAAAAGATATAGCAGGAAATGAAACAAAAAAGACAATAAAAATAAACAATATAGATAAAACAGCACCAACAGTGTCAGTAAAATATAGTACGAAAGAACCAACAAATCAAAATGTGGTTGTAACAATAGAAGCAAAAGAACCATTACAAGCGATAAATGGATGGACATTGTCAAGTAATGAAGAAACATTAACAAAAACATACATGGAAAATACAACAGACGAAGAAGTAATAGTAGTAAAAGATATAGCAGGAAATGAAACAAAAAAGACAATAAAAATAAGTAATATAGATAAAACAGCACCGACAGTATCAGTAAAATATAGTACAAAAGAACCAACAAATCAAAACGTAATAGTAACTTTAACAACAAATGAACAAGTGCAAGCAATAAATGGTTGGGCATTATCACAAGATAAAAAACAACTAAGTAAAGAGTATTCAAATAATACAACAGAAACAATCACAATAAAAGATTTATTGGGAAATGGAACAAAACAAACAATAAAAATAAGCAATATAGATAAAACAGCACCAACAGTGTCAGTAAAATATAGTACGAAAGAACCAACAAATCAAAATGTGGTTGTAACAATAGAAGCAAAAGAACCATTACAAGCGATAAATGGATGGACATTGTCAAGTAATGAAGAAACATTAACAAAAACATACATGGAAAATACAACAGACGAAGAAGTAATAGTAGTAAAAGATATAGCAGGAAATGAAACAAAAAAGACAATAAAAATAAGTAATATAGATAAAACAGCACCGACAGTATCAGTAAAATATAGTACAAAAGAACCAACAAATCAAAACGTAATAGTAACTTTAACAACAAATGAACAAGTGCAAGCAATAAATGGTTGGGCATTATCACAAGATAAAAAACAACTAAGTAAAGAGTATTCAAATAATACAACAGAAACAATCACAATAAAAGATTTATTGGGAAATGAAACAAAACAAATAGTTACAATAAACAATATAGATAAAACTCCAGAACAAGTAAAAAAAGTAGGTGACATAAACGAAAACAATAAGATAGATATAGGGGATATATTATTATTAAAAAGACATATTGCATACACTAATAGTACTAGTGTAGCGAATAAACACTCAAATTGGAAGTTAAGTGATGAAAAAATAAAAGTAGGTGATCTTAATAAAAATGGTAAAATAGACATTGGAGATATACTAAAACTACAAAGATTTATTGCTGCAAGTAATAGCAAAGAAGTGGCGGAAAAACATAAAGATTGGTTAAATTTATAATGAAAAAAATATAAATCAATTATAAAAACTAATAATTAATAACTTAGTACTATATAATTTCACTATGTTACAAAAATGTAATAAAAATGTAAAGAAAGACTATGAAATGAGCTTCCGTAAAGAAAAATATGTAAAAGAGCCTAAAGAGCAAACTTTAGGTTCTTTACTTTTATATAATTAAGATGATAAAATTCAGAATGAATAAGTGTAATAAAAGCACTGACAAGAATAAGGAGAAAACTACTATGAAACAAAAGGGTAAAAAAATGATTACATTATCAATAATATTATTTATAGTATTAAATAATATATTACCATTAGTTAATTATGCAGAATTTGATTTAGGTTCAATAAAAGATGCAATAGTTAAGGGATTAGATGAAAACCAAGAAGAAATTGGAAGAGAGTATGAGATAAAAGAAACAGAAGAGTGGGATATATCAGAAAATGGCGATGGAAGTGTAATAGCAAAATGGAAGTTAGAAGATAGATCTTTAACTATTTCTGGAACTGGTAAGATGAAAGACTGGGAATACAACTCAGTATCAGATTGGCATAAAAAGTATTATAGAATAATAGAAAAAATAGTAATTGAAAATGGAGTAACTGATATAGGAGAATTTGCATTTTATTATTGTAAGAACTTAACGAGTGTAAATATACCTGAAAGTGTAGTTAGAATAGGTTCATTTGCATTTTATCAATGTAGTAATTTAACAAGTACAACAATACCAAATAGTGAAACAAGCATAGAAGATTCTACATATTATGGATGTAGCAGTTTAACTAATATTGAAATACCAAATAGTGTAACAAGCATAGGGCAAAGTGCATTTTATGGATGTAGTAGTTTAAAAAAAATAATCATACCAAGTGGTGTAATAGATATAAGTGACAATGTGTTTAATGAATGTAACAATTTAACAGAAATAAATGTATCAGATAATAATAAACAATATGCAAGTATAGATGGAGTTCTATATAATAAAGAACAAACAGAAATAATAAGATATCCATTAAATAAAAATGAAAAAGAATATAATATACCAAATAGCGTAACAACTATAAGAAATTATGCATTTTATGAATGTAGCAACCTAACAAAAATAACTATTCCTAAAAGTGTAACTAGTATAAGGAAAAGTGCTTTTGGTAAATGTGATAGTTTAAAAGAAATAACAATACCGGATACTGTAACAAATATTGAAAGCTATGCATTTTATAGATGTAGTAGTTTAATAAATCTAACAATACCAAATAGTATAACAAGTATAAGTGGCGCTGTATTTGAAGAGTGTCGTAGTTTAGCAAGTATAACAATACCAGAAAGTGTAACAAGTATAGGAGGGGATGCGTTTAATGAATGTCGTAGTTTAACAAATATAACAATACCAGAAAGTGTAACAAGTATAGGAATGTATGCATTTAGAAATGTAAAAAGAATTATTTGTAAAACAAATAGTTCTGCACATAAATATGCAGAAGAAAATAAGGTTAATTATATTTTATCTGATAATGTTGCAAGTAACTATACAACAGAATACCAGATAAAAGAAATTGAAGAATGGGATGTTTCAGAAAAAGGAGATAGAAGTGTAATAGCAAAATGGAAATTAGAAGATAGATCTATAACTATTTCAGGAATTGGAAAGATGAAAGGTTGGGATAATAGATTTAAAATAGACTGGAATAGATTGTATAATAGTATTATAGAAAAAGTAATAATTGAAAAGGGAGTAACCAATATTGGAGGTTATTCATTTTCTGAATGTAGGAGTTTAACAAGTGTAATAATACCAGATAGTGTAACAGAAATAGAAGAATCTGCATTCTCTTCATGTAGTAGTTTAACAAGTATAATAATACCAGATAGTGTAAAAAAGATAGGGTGGTGGGCATTTGAAGGATGTAGCAGCTTAACAAGTTTAAATATTCCAGAAAGTGTAACAGATTTAAAAAAAAATGTATTTATAGGATGTAGTAAACTGCAAGAAATAAATGTATCAGAAAACAATGAAAAATATATAAGTATAGATGGAATATTATATAATAAAGAAAAAACTAAACTATTAAGATATCCATCAAATAAAAAAGATCAAGAATATAATATATTAAATACTGTAACAAGAATAGAAGATATTGCGTTTGAAGGGTGTAGCAACTTAATAAGTATAGCAATACCAAATGATGTGACAATTATAGGAAATCATGCATTTGAAAATTGTAGAAATTTAACAAATATAACAATACCAAATAATGTAACAAATATAGGAGTGTCAGCATTTTCGGGATGTAGTAGTTTAACAAGTATAATAATACCAGAAAGTGTAAAAATAATAGAATGGAGGGCTTTTGAAGGATGTAGCAGCTTAACAAGTATAGCAATACCAAATGGTGTAGAATATATAGAAAGTTCTTTATTTGAAGGATGTAGTAGTTTAAAAAATATAGTAATACCAGATAGTGTAAAAGAAATAGAAGAATTTGCGTTCTCTAAATGTAGCAGTTTGACAAGTATAATAATTCCTGATGGGGTAACAAAAATAATGGAATCTACATTTTATGGATGTAGCAATTTAAAAAACATAATAATACCAGAAAGTATAAAAGAAATAGGAGAATGTGCATTTTGTGAATGTAATAGTTTAATAGATTTAAAAATACCTAATAATGTAATCAACATTGAAGAAGAAGCTTTTGATGATGTAAAGAATATAGTTTGTAAAACAAATTCTTATGCTCATAAATATTTAGAGGAGAACGAAATACCATATTTATTAGATGATAAAGTACCAACTGTAGCAGTAAAATATAGTATTTTAGAAAAAACAAATCAAAATGTAACTGTAACCTTTACAGCAAATGAAGAAATACGAGCTGTTGGAGGATGGATAGTATCACAAGATAAAAAACAACTTAGCAAAGAGTATTCAAATAATACAACACAAACAATAACAATAAAAGATATAGTAGGAAATGAGACAAAACAGACTATTACAATAAACAATATAGATAAAACAGCCCCAACAGTGTCAGTAAAATATAGTACGAAAGAACCAACAAACCAAAATGTTATTGTAACAATAAACGCAGAAGAGCCGGTACAATCAATAAATGGATGGACATTGTCAAGTGATGAAAAAATATTAACAAAAACATATAAGGAAAACATAACAGAAGAAATAGTAATAAAAGATATAGTAGGAAATGAGACCAAACAGACTATTACAATAAACAATATAGACAAAACTCCAGAACAAGTAAAAAAAGTAGGTGACATAAACGAAAACAATAAGATAGATATAGGGGATATATTATTATTAAAAAGACATATTGCATACACTAATAGTACTAGTGTAGCGAATAAACACTCAAATTGGAAGTTAAGTGATGAAAAAATAAAAATAGGAGATATTAATAAAAACGGAAAAATAGATATAGGGGATATATTGAAATTACAAAGATATATATCAGCAGGTAATAGTAAAGAGGTAGCAGAAAAACATAAAGAATGGTTGAATTTAGAGTGAATAGGTGAAATCCAAGAATTGAAAAATAAAAGGGAGAAAAACTACTATGCAAGAAAAAGGTAAAAAAATTATTTCATTATCAATAATCTTATTTATGGTATTAAATTATTTATTACCATTAGTTAACTATGCAGAATTTGATTTAGGTTCTATAAAAGATGCAATAGTTAAAGTATTAGATGAAAACCAGGAAGAAATAGGAAGAGAGTATGAGATAAAAGAAACTGAAGAATGGGATATTTCACTAAATGGAGATAGAAGTGTAATTGCAAAATGGAAATTAGAAGATAGATCTTTAACTATTTCTGGAACTGGAAAGATGAAAGATTGGGAAGAAGATGAATTGCCAGACTGGCATAATAAATATAAAAATGTAATCGAAAAAGCAATAATTGAAAATGGAGTAACAAATATAGGAGAATTTGCATTTTATGAATGTAGTAGATTTACAGAAATATACTTGTCAGATAGTGTAACAAGTATAGGATGGAATGCATTTTATAAATGTATTGATTTTAGAGAAATAAATGTTTCGGAACATAATATGGAATATAGTAGTATTGATGGAGTATTATTTAATAAAGAAAAGACAGAATTGATTTCATATCCATTTAATAGAATGGAAGAAAAGTACTCTATACCAGATGGAGTACTATACATTGAAACAGAAGCTTTTTATGAATGTTGCAACTTAGTAAGCATAGAGATGCCTGAAAGTTTGACGACTATAGGAGATGGCGCATTTAATGGATGTAGTAAATTAACAGAAATAAATATTCCAGAAAGTGTATCATTTATAGGGTGGGGAGAATTTTATGGTTGTAAAAGCTTAAAAGCAATAAATGTATTAGAAAACAATACTGAATATTGTAGCATAGATGGAGTATTATTTAATAAAGAAAAGACAGAATTAATTGCTTATCCAGCTAATAAAGAAGAAAAAAAGTACTCTATACCAGATGGTGTAACACATATAGATGAATATACATTTGAAGGATGCAGTAACTTAATAAAAATAGATATACCTTACGGAGTAATAAGTATAGGAGATTTTGCATTTTCTAAATGCAGTAATTTAATATATCTGATTATACCAGAAAGTGTAACTAATATAGAAATAGGAGCATTTTATGATGTAAATATAATAATTTGCAAAACTAATAGTGTTGCACATAAATACGCGCAACAGAATAATGTATCTTGTTTATTAGATGATGATGGACCAACAGTAACAATAAAGTATTATTTTAAAGAACCAGCGAACCAAATTGTAACAGTAACATTAACAGCAAATGAAGAAATTCGAGATGTTATAGGATGGACACTTTCACAAGATAAAAAACAACTTAGTAAAGAATATTCAAATAATACAACAGAAACAATAACAATAAAAGATTTAGTGGGAAATGAAACAAAGCAAACTATAACAATAAACGATATAGATAAAACTCCAGAACAAGTAAAAAAAGTGGGAGATGTCAATGAAAACAATAAGATAGATATAGGTGATATACTATTATTAAAAAGACATATTGCATACACTAATAGTACTAGTGTAGCGAATAAACACTCAAATTGGAAGTTAAGTGATGAAAAAATAAAAATAGGTGATATTAATAAAAATGGTAAAATAGACATTGGAGATATCTTAAAATTACAAAGATTTATTGCTGCAAGTAATAGCAAAGAAGTGGCGGAAAAACATAGAAACTGGTTAAATCTATAAAATTTCAAAAAATCATATAAAACTATTGAAATTTTATAAAAAATATGTAATACTAATTATAGTTTTACAAAAGGAGTAAATTATAATGAAAAATAATGTTTTAAAAGTTTTAACTATATTGATTATAAGTATATTAATTATAGGAGTATTAAATAATAGCTATGCTGTTAGTGTATGTACTATTAAAGGTAACTTTTCACCAAACAACCCAAATCCTGGGCAAGAAGTTACTATAGATATTTCAGCAACTGAAATTAATGAAGCTATTGCTGCTTTAGGTTTTATGTTAGAATATGATACAGAAAAATTCGATATTATAACTGTAACAGATACAGATTCATGGGAAATTGACCGAAGTGAAAACTCATTTACATTAGTAACAAAAAATAGAGAAGCTATAACAAATACAGGAAAAATCGCTACTGTAAAATTAAAAGTTAAGGATAACGCTCCTATTTCAGAAAGTACTATAAAACTAACTAGTATTGAAGTTGCAACAGATGATGGAGATTTAGTAAGCATAGGAGATATTTCTGAAACAATAAATATTACAGCAAAAGAAGAACAACAGGAAAATAAACCTTCTGGAAGCAATGATACTAAACCAGAAGACAATAACCCAACTGATGTAGATTCTGAACGTGAGAATGAAAATACTAATAACAACAATAATGATAATCAAAATCAACAAGCCACAGAAAAACCTGCTACTTCAACAGATGTAGATAGTAATAAAATAGTAGTTGTAAATGGAAATAAAAATAGCGGTTCATCAACAAAAGCTGAATCAACCAGTAAAGATACATCTACTACAAATAAATCATTACCAAAAACAGGAGCAAATATGATATATTATGCTATTGCAATAACTGTAGCTTTAATTGGAATGGTGGCAAGTTTTATGGCATATAGAAAATATAAAAATGTATAAGAAATAAATATAAAAAGGACTATATCTAATACAGATATAGTTTTTTTGTTTACAGTATAGTAGGTAAAAAATTAAAGAGATATTGTAGGGGCGATTTTAATCGCCCGAAATATTAATAATGGTAAAATGTATATAGCATAATAATAATAATAATAATATGCAAAATAGAAAATATAATTAAAATAGTGATATTTTTAGAAGGGCGATTAAAATCGCCCCTACATTTTTACAATTTTACGTTTTTAATGGACTGTAACTTTTTTATGAAAATATGCATCTTTCACTTGAAAAAAACTTAAAATGCATATATAATATAAAAGTCTTACAAAATATAAATCCGTAAGAAGAAATAACTAAGGAGGAATGAAGTATGGCAGCAAGAGATAAAAATTTTTGGATTATGCTAATCTTTATATTATGTGGACTAGTAATAGGTGGGTTACTAGGGGATTTAGCAAGTAAGGTTAATGGCTTATGGTGGTTAGGCTATGGACAAGAATTTGGAATTACAAATCCATTAGTTTTAAATTTAAGCATTTTAACACTTACATTTGCATTTACAATAAAAATAAATATTGCAAGTATTATTGGAATGGCAATAGGAATTTTTATTTATAGAAAAATATAATAAAATAACAAATTTAGGGGCAGAAAGGATATTTAATTGACAATAAAAGAATTGCCTGAAACTGAAAGACCATATGAAAAGCTTGAATTATACGGCGCTAAAAATTTAACAAATGCTGAGCTATTGGCTATAATAATAAAAACCGGAACTAAAACATACACAAGTATAGATATAGCAAGACAAATATTGAAATTAAATGATGAACTAAATTTCAATAATCTAAATTTTTTAAGAGATTTAGAAATAGAAGAGCTTATGAAAATTAAAGGAATGGGGAAAATTAAAGCTATACAGATTAAAGCTGTTTGTGAGCTTGCATGTAGGATGAACCAACCTTTAAATTATCAAAAAATAAAAATTAAAGAACCAAATGATATTGTAAAAATACTAATGAGTGATATGCAATATGAAAAAGTAGAAATAGTTAAAGTTGTATTGCTAGATACAAAATGCAATATTCTTAAAATAAAAGATGTGGCAATTGGTGGAAAAAATTTTGTAAATATTGGTATGAAAGATGTGCTTTCGGAAGCAGTAAAAATTTCAGCTCCAAAAATTATACTTGTCCACAACCATCCAAGCCGGTATGTCAACTCCAAGTATGCAAGATTTTGAAGTAACATATAAATTGGAAAATTCTGCCAAATTATTAGGGATAAAACTATTAGATCATATTGTTATTGGAAAATCAGAGTACACTAGTATAATGTCTATTAAAGATTGGAAGTTACAATTAAAGAAGTGAGAAGTGAGTAGTGAGAAGTGAGAAGTGAGAAGTGAGAAGTGAGATAAAACTATTTATACAATATCTTGCTTCTATTTTCCAACCTCCCACATCACACTTCCCACTTCAAGTAAAAAAATACTAAATGAATATTAGAGAGGAAAGTGAAAAAGGTATGAAACTTCTTAATTTTTTTAAATTTGGTTCTAAGGATATGGGAATAGATTTAGGAACAGCGAATATTTTAATTACTTTAAAAGGTAAAGGTATTGTTTTAAAAGAGCCTTCTGTAGTTGCAATAGATAAAAAAACAGGAGAAATTAAAGCAACAGGATTCGAAGCAAAAGAAATGCTTGGAAGAACTCCTGATACAATAGAAGCTGTTAGGCCAATGAAAGATGGTGTTATTGCAGATTTTACTGCAACATGCTTAATGTTGAAAAACATGTTTAAAAAAGTATGCTCTAGGTATAATGTTGGAAAACCTAGAGTTGTAGTTGGTGTTCCCTCAGGAATTACTGAAGTTGAAGAAAGAGCGGTTGAAGAAACTATTATACAAGCTGGAGCCAAGGAGGTTTATTTAATTGAAGAACCTATGGCAGCTGCAATTGGAGCTGGAATTAAAGTTGGAGAGCCATGTGGAAATATGATTATTGATATAGGTGGAGGAACAACAGAAGTTGCAGTTATTTCTTTAGGTGGAATAGTTGTTAGTAACTCTTTGAGAATAGCTGGAGATGAATTAGATGAGGATATTATTGAATATATAAAAAGAAAAGAAAATCTTGCTATTGGTGAAACAACAGCAGAACAAATAAAAATATCTATAGGATGTGCATTGCCACTTATGACAGATACACCTATGGAAATTAGAGGAAGAGATTTAAAAACAGGACTTCCTCGTAATATAACTATTACTTCTTCTCAAGTAATGGAGGCAATGGGAGAATCAATTTATAAAATAATAAATACAGTTAAACAAACATTAGAACAGACGCCTCCAGAACTTGCAGCAGATTTAGTAGAAAGAGGGGTATATTTAGCTGGTGGAGGAGCTTTAATTCAAAATTTAGATAAGCTTTTGAGCCAAGAAATAAATATGCCAGTTATAATTGCAGAATCACCATTAGATTCTGTAGTAAATGGAACAGGAAAAACTTTAGAAGATTTAGAAAAATTAAAAAATGTATTGATTAACAGTAGAAAAAGGCATTAATATAAAACAATAATGAAGGGATAAGTTATTATGTATAAAAGTAAGAAAAATGGAATAATTGGAATAATAATAACAATAATTATTTTAATATTATTAGTAGTATTGACAAATACCAAAAATAGTAATTTATCTTATATTGAAAATATAGCAGATAAACTTGTTAACCCAATTCAAAATGGAATGACATTTTTAAAAAATAAAGTACACTCAAATAATTCATTTTTTACAAATATTAACAATCTACAAAATGAAAATGATGAGCTAAAACAAAAAAACAATGAATTAGAAGAAAAACTTAGAGAATTTGAATCTGTTAAGGCTGAAAATCAAACTTTAAAAGAATATATGAAATTAACTGAAAAATACAGTGACTATAAAACTATTGGAGCAGATGTAATAAGTAGAGATATAAGCAATTATTCAAAAACGATTGTAATTAATGCAGGTAAAAATAGTGGAATTAAAGAAAACATGACAGTAATTGCTTCTGAAGGATTAGTTGGTTTCGTTATTTCTGCAACAGATAATACAGCTAAAGTTCAAACAATTGTAGATTCTTCAAGTAATACAAGTAGTATTATTAGTTCTTCAAGAGAGTCAGTTGTATGTAAAGGTATGCTAGAAGAAAAAAACGAATTAAAAGCAGTTTATATACCTACAGATGCACAAATTGCCAGTGGAGATAATATTGAAACATCAGGACTTGGTGGAATTTATCCAAAAGGAATATTTATTGGCAAAGTTAACAAGGTTATTAATGGTAGCAATATAAATGATAGGTATGCTATAGTTAATACAGGGGTTAATTTTAATAAATTAGATACTGTACTTGTTATTACAAATTAATCAAGTAGTAGTTTGAAGGTTGAAAAATAATTGAATTCTACATTGTCAAAATTTAATTCTTTTCCAACCGGATTGGTGCCTTAGGAAGGAATAATAGGAAAATGAAAAAATTTACAATAAATGCTCTTTTAATTCTAACCTTTATTATAATTTATTTTTTACAAGCAAATTTTTTTTCAACTTTTAGAATTGCACGGAGTAATGCCAAATATGTTTATAATACTAGTTCTTTTTATAGGTTTGTTTTATAATAGAATTGCTGGTGTAGCTTATGGAGTTTTCTTTGGAATTTTACTTGATTTTTTTATTGGTAGAAAGATAGGAATTTCCGGAATTTTTTTGGGAATAGTTGGATTTATAGGTGGAGTGTTTGATAAAAACTTTTCAAAAGAAAACAAACTTACAATTATTATGATGGTTATAATATGTACTATTATTTATGAGATTTCTCTATATTTAATTGGTGCAGTGTTTTATAAATATTCTTTTGAAATATTACCATTTTTAAAGATTTTATTAATAGAATGTTTATACAATATTATAATGACAATTATTTTATATCCTATTATTCAGAATTTAGGCTATAAAATAGAAGCTGTATACAAAGGAGACAAGATTTTGACAAGGTATTTTTAGTAATGTAGAAGTGAGAAGTAAGAAGTGAGATAGGGTAAGCATATATTATCTCACTTCTCACCTCATACTCCTTAAATAACGAAAATAGCTTTATGATTTATTTTTTAGTTAAAAAAGAAGGTGAGAAAAGCTTTGAAAAAAAAGATAAAAAAAGAATATACCAATTTTAGATTTAATGTACTTACTATAATAGTCTATATAATAGGAGTAATTCTTATTTCTAAATTATTTGAACTGCAGATTATAAATGGAGCGCAATATAGAAATATTTCAAATACAAGGCTTTCTCGAGAAAGTGTTTTAGAAGCTTCAAGAGGAGAAATATTAGATAGATCTGGAAATGTTTTAGCAACAACTACTAGTTCATTTAATATAGAATTATATAAAACTAAGACAGATAATGAATCATTAAATAATTGTATTTTACATTTAATAGATTTATTTGAAAAAAATGGGGTATCTTATCCGAATAATTTTCCAATAAATAATGAAGTTACTGCTTTTACAATAAGTGACGAAAATTTAAATAAATGGTTAGATACATATAAATTTAATGAGACATCAAGTCCACAAGATGTAATGAATTATTTTATTAAAAAATATAGTATAAAATCAGATGATATTATAAAAGCTAGAAAAATAATGGCTATTAGATATGAAATATTATCTAAAGGTTATAGTAGTATAAAACCTTTAGAAATAGCAGAAAATGTCCCACGAGAAGTAGTTGCACAAATAAGTGAAAGAAATTTTGAATTTCCCGGAGTAACGATTACAACACAAACTGAAAGAAAATATAATTATGAAAATTTAGCTTCACATATAATTGGATATATAGGTAAAATAACCGAAAAGGAATATAATGAAGGAAAAGATTTATATAGTAATGATGATTACGTTGGAAGAACAGGAATTGAAGGGTCTTTTGAAGACTATTTAAGGGGGAAAAAGGGTAAAAAAGAAATTGAGATGTCTGTTGATGGTACAGTTACAGGAGAAACAACTACAGAAGAACCTCTTCAAGGATCAACAATAGTTTTAACTATAGATTCTAAACTACAAGAAATTGCAGAAAGGTCTCTTGCAAACAATATTGAAAAAATAAGAAATGGTGGGTTTGGTAGATCATATAATACATTAGGTGGCTGTGTTATAGCAATTGATGTAAAATCAGGAGAAATTTTAGCAATGGCAAGCAATCCAGACTATAATCCAAACTCTTGGGTTGGCGGAATAAGTGTAGCAGAATTTAATGAGATTAAAGAAAAGAATTCATTATTCAACAAATGTATATCTGGTTCCTATGCACCTGGATCAATTTTTAAGATGGTTACAGCATTAGCTGGACTTGAATCTGGAGCAATTTCAATAGATGATAAAATTAATGATACAGGTATTTATACAAAATATAGAGATTATCAACCACATTGCTGGATATATGATAGTTATCATCATGGACATGGTTGGCTAAATGTGTCTGGTGCAATTCAACATTCATGCAATTACTTTTTCTATGAAGTAGGTGATAGAATTAAGATAGATACATTAGATAAATACGCAAAATATTTTGGATTAGGTGTTAAGACTAAAATAGAATTACCAAGTGAAACGCCTGGAACTTTAGCTTCTCCAGAAGTTGCAAAAAAGATTGGAGAAACTTGGTCATCAGGAAGAAATCTTTCAGCTGCTATTGGACAAAGTTATAATGCATTTTCCCCATTGCAGGTGTCTAAATATATAGCAATGGTTGCAAATGGTGGAAATAAGATTAATCCAACAATTATCAAAAGGGTGTTAAACAATGATGGAACAGAATCATTAAAAAGTGAAATATATGAATATTGCTCAAAAAAACTTGGGTTAGAAGATGATTCAACCGAGAATCTTACTTTTTCACAAGCCAATATTAATGCAGTGCTTGAAGGTATGAGATCTGTTACTGATGAAGGTGGTACAGCAAGTTCAGTATTTAGAGGTTTTAACATAGAAGTTGGTGGTAAAACAGGTTCCGCTGAGGCTGGTAAAAATGTTAATGCGTGGTTTGCTGGTTTTGCGCCATATAATGATCCTGAAATAGCTGTTGTAGTTATGGTCGAAAATGGTGGACATGGATATTATACAGCAGAAGTTGCAAAAGAAATAATTGCTGAATACTTCGGAATGAATTTAAATTCAAATGAAATACAAGAGAATAACCAGGCTATTAGTTATATTGAGAATATACAATAAGTTAAACTTTAATATAGAAAATAGTAAAAAAATACTAAAGAAAGAGTAAATATATTATTTTGAAATCCCGCGTAATCCGAACAGCTTGAACGCATACTGCCATTGTAACAGGCAGAGCCTTAACAATGGACAGCAAACCGGAGCGAAGCGCAGGGCGACTGGAGAAATCGACATTGTAGCTGAATTTTTCTTTAGAAAAATTACAGGTACATAAAGATTTCGACACCAAGGGATTGAAAAAAATATATTTACTCTTTCATCGGAATAGTTTAATATTGAAGAAAGGATGAAGGTAAATGAATTGTATAAATGTTAGCCAAAAAAACAATTTAGTAATTATAAAAATAAAAAATGATGCAGATTTTGAAGATATTGTATCTCAAATTAGAAAAAAAGTTGTTCAATTAAAGAAAATATATAAAGATGAAAAAACGCCTATTTTGGTAACAGGTAAAGTTTTGAAAAATAAAGAGATAGATAGAATAGAGGCAATTATAAGAGACAATTTAGATGTTGATGTTGAGTTTGATATGCCAAAAGAGCTTGGCTTATCAAACATAAAAAAAACATTTACACAAGAAGTATCAAATTCTGAAACCAAATATCATAGAGGTTCAATTAGATCTGGACAAAGAATTGAAGAAGAAGGTAGTGTTGTTATTTTAGGAGATGTTAATTCTGGTGCCGAAATAATTGCTGCAGACAATATTGTAGTATTAGGAACTCTTAGGGGACTAGCTCACGCAGGAGCAAAAGGAAATCGAAAAGCAATTATTGCGGCTGGAAAGCTAGATACTGTACAACTTAGAATAGCTAATGTAGTTAAAGAGATTAACAGAGATGAGGAACCTTTACATAGAGAGGCGTATATATATATTGATGAAGATGAAAAACAAATCATAATAGAGTAGAGATTGAAAAATAATTACAATTTTGACTGTGTTAAAA
The DNA here is from genome assembly GCA_947306755.1 of uncultured Clostridia bacterium. Lineage (GTDB taxonomy): Bacteria > Bacillota > Clostridia > TANB77 > CAG-508 > CAG-269. The sequence goes on from CAMZHI010000005.1 coordinate 15,655, forward strand.
ACTTGCTTAAAAATGCTCATGTACAACACGTACACTGCGCTTTTTTCGCAAGTTTTTGCCTTGTCAAAATTTAATTCTTTTTCAATCAAAGATTATTTATAGATAATTATACTTGTCAATACTTGTTTTTGATTTGTTTAAAAGCTAATAGTGAAAGACTTCATCTTGCGTTGTTATGATAATTTAGCTTAATAACAATAATATTAAACTTATAAATAGCTCATCATCTTTCACACCTTCCTGATATAAAAAGAAAATCAGGCATATTAATAATACATCATCAAAATATAGCTTTAAACCTAAAAGTTCAAAAAAATAATCATCATTATTTTTGGAACTTTTTTTTTGTTTATTAGAATCAATTATTACATTGGATTTATTTTCATTATTTGTAGGTAAATTAGGCTTGTTATAGATGCCTTTATAATAATTAGAATGTAAGTAGGAATAATTATTAGGAAAAGGAAAGTGTGGAAAGCGAAAAAGTGGCATTGAATTACATCTCCTTTTCTTTTTTTAATAGTTTTGTTATACCTGATAGTTTAAATAGATTTATATATTGATCAATTTTTTTTTGCCTGGACTCTCTTAAATATGGCTTAAGGGAATAAAGGAGATTAGATTTTGCATCATCTTTTTTATTAAATGCTTCAATTATATTTTTTATTTTTAATATTGTGTCAAAATCTAAATCAAGGTTGTTTCCTGAACTTGAAGTATCATTAGGATCGTTTGAAGAACTATTTGATTTTATAGTATTTGCTAATTGAGTTATCATTTCAGGAGTTATGTTTAAATCTTCTTGTGAACTTTCCTTATTAGTAGAAGATGTAGAATTATTATTTAATATTGTATTAAATATTTCTGATATATTATTATCCAAATAAAAACACCTCCACTTTTACGCATATACGAATTTGACTATTTATCTCTTTGATTCAATGCCTGAATTATTTTTTGCTTTTCTTCAGGGCTTAATAGTTGATTTACTTTATCTAAACCATTTTTAAGTTGGTCTTTATCCATTTTGTTTAAAAGATTCATTAAATATGATATATCAGTATTATTCATTTTTTTTCACCTCAATATAATTATATTATATTAGTTAAAAAAATATGTGTGAAAATGATGACATAAAAAGTTGCAGAAATTTCCAAAAATCTATTGCAAAATGCCTAAAAAAGCTATATAATAGAATCTAGAGTAGTTATGCTTGTTACTATTAATAATATGTAATAAAATTGTAACAGAACTGTAACAAAAATGTAACAATTAAAAATGGAAATTTTTGATAATGTATTTCCGTAAAACAATTTTAAGTATTATTTTTGTAATAAAAAAGAATTCTAAATAAGTACTATTGACTTGTTTTGAACATCTATTTTATAATATAATAAGCATTAAAAGTATATAAAATATAAGGAGGAATTTTATATGAACATGACTAAAAAAGGCTTATTTATCAAAATTTGCGCAATAGTAATTGTTATTGCATTAACAATTTCTGATTTTATGTTTGTTGGTCAAGCTGCTGTAAGCTATGCAGTAGATATTATAAAAACAAACAGTGCAAATGTCGATTTTTCTGCTTATTTCTTAAATGCAAATGGTGATAAGATTGAAAAAGTAGAAGAAAATATTGACAAAGGAGAAGAATATCTTTATGTTGATATATCAGTTAAAAATGAAGGATATTTCAATGGAAAGATTAGTTTAAATAACAACAATTTTAATATCAAAAATGTGATATTAAGTGAAAGTGTAGCAGAAATTTCAGGAAATGAAGTTAGACTTAATCAAATTAATGCAGGAAGTAATGTTACAATAAAACTTGCAATTGATCCTATTAATTCAACTTCTATAAATAGTGATATGTTAAATTCTGTTACTAAAGTTAATTTAAATGGTCAATATATAAATAGTAAGAATGTTGAAAAAGAAAAACATATTGACATTTCTGGAACAGCTGAAGTATCAATTAATTGGAAATCTAGTGAAAATACGAAATTAGAGTTAGAAAGTTCATTACTTACAAATTCTATATATACCAATAATAATGAAGAAAATAGAGTAGTTCAAATATTAGTAAATAGTAAAATTACTAATAACAATTATCCAGTTAAAAATACTAATATTACTTTAAATGTACCTGAAAATGTTAAAGATGTAAAGGTACATTCGAGAAGCAATGCTGCAACAAACAGTAGTGTTTTATTTAGTGATGCTAATTATATGTATAATAAAGAAGAAAAGGAGCTAACTATTAGGGTCGCTAATGATAATCCAAACAGTGTTAGCTGGGCCAAAGATGTACAAGATTCTTTTGTTATAACATATATATTTGATAAAGAAAACAGCCTACTTAATTCAGAAATAAGTGTCAAAGATGAAGTAAGTACTTATGATAATAAAAATTTATCATTAACAAATAGTGTTCGTATAGATAAAGAAATAGATGGAATAGTATCATTTGAATTAGATACTAATGAGAACTATATATATAAAGGTAGATTATATACAGGAGAAGAAAGAAGCTATAAAACTACAAGCAAAGTATATATAGATTATCTAAATGCAAATAAAATAACATTGAATGAAGGTATATCATCATTTGCATCAGCTGATGCAACAATACCTGCAAATATTGTTTATAAACAAATTAAAATTAATAAAAACGAATTTTTAGCAATATTTGGAAATGAAGGTTATATTACTGTCAAAGATAATAATGGAACAGTTATTTCAACAATAAATGCAGGTTCTCAAGAAGATAATGATGGTAATATTGTAGTTTATTTAAATGGAGGTAAAGATGCAATAGCAATGGAGACATCAAAACCAGTTGCAATTGGAACATTAAACATCGAAAATACAAAAAGTATTTTAGCCTCAGATAATTCTAGAGAAACAGTTAATAGTTTAACATCAATAAAAGAAAGAATTGATGGACATTATGATGAAAAGCAAAATATTACTGTAAATAAAAATATAGAATTAAGAAATACATCAAGTAAAGCTAATTTAGCAGTTAGTACAAATACTTTATCTTCAATAGAAGAAAATAAAAAAGTAAAAATAACAGCAGTTTTATTAAATAATGATGAAAGCAAAGATTTATATCAAAATCCAAATATAAAAATTACTTTGCCACAGCAAGTAAAAGCTCTTAATAATTTTAATTGTCAAGTTTTATATGCAAATGGACTTGAAACAAAAGCAAATATAAGCGAAGAAAATGGAAGCAAAGTTATTACAATTAATCTTTCAGGAGTTCAACAAACATATAATACTGAAACATTAGAAGGAACAACTATAATTATATATGCTGATTTATTAGTTGATCAATTAGCTACAAATAGTGATGAAAATATCGTATTAAACTATACAAATGAAATAGCAAGTTCATTTGAAGATAATGGAGAAGTTAAAGCACCTGTTAAAATAGTTGCAGAACAAGGATTAATTACAACAAATAGTATTCCTGAATTAAAAGTAGAAACTATTGGAAATAAGGGTACAAAAAATGTTGTTTTACCTACTAATAAAGAAGCAAAAAATGCAACTATAAAAATTGGATTAATAAATAATGAAGGTGTAGTATTAAATAATGTTTCTATATTAGGAAAATTCCCTACATCATCAAATTTAGGGGCAAGTTTAGCAACAAAAATAAATGTTTTATCTGAAAATAACATTAAAGTATATTATAGCGAAAATGAAAATGCAAATGAAGATATAGCAAATGTTTCAAATGGTTGGACAGAACAATTAAATACGGTAAATCCAAAAAAATATTTAATTACAGTTCCAAATATGGCTATAGGAGAAAAATTTGAAGCTACTTATAATATAAATATACCAGAGAATTTAGGATATAATTTACAAGCTGAAGAAGGCTATAAAGTTAATTATACAAATTCTGTAACATTTGTAAACAAGCAAATTGATGCAACAACATTAAATCTTACTACAGGAACAGGCGCAGAGCTACAATCAACTATTAAAGCTTATATTGCTGGAGAAGAAATAACAGATGGTTCAACAGTATATAATGGAGAAATAATCAAATATGTTGTTACAGTTAAGAATAATGGTACAGAAGCAGCAAAAAATGTTAATATAAAAACTGAAGTACCAGAGAAAACTACATATGTACAATATATTAAAACTTCAGAGAATTTAAATCCAGATGAAATGGGCTCAACAGATTATTATAAAGAAATTGCAGTTGAAAATGGCGTAATTTCTGAAAACATTGAATCATTAGGTATAGGAGAAGAAAAGAAATTCTCATATGAAATAAGAATTGAAGATGAAGCTATAAATAACACAATTTCAACTAAATCAACAGTAACATATTTAGGAAATGCAACTAAAGAGGATGCAGATACAATTAAAAGTAATAGTATAACAAATAGAGTTAGCAAGTCAGACATTGCAATGAATATGGTTATGATAGTTAGAGGATCTGATACAATTAAAAAAGGTATAGTATATGCATATAATCTCACAGTTACAAATAAATCTGATTCAAAACTTTCAAATGTTGAAGTTGAAGTTAAACCTAACTCATTATACACAATTTCTAATATAGTTTGTGGAGAAGATATAATTGAATTTAATAACAATAAGTTTACAATTGAAAGTATTAATCCTGGAGAAACAAAAACATACGAAATTGATGTTAATGCAAATGGAGAAGGTGAAATTGCTACTATTTACGCTATTGCTAATAACTTATATCATTCAAATTTTATAACAGAAAGAGTTGCAACATATAGGTTAACAGCATCAATGAAATCTTCAAATGAAGGAGAAACAATTAATAATGGAGATTCAATTCTTTATAATATAACTGTTACAAATGATGGTACAGAAAATATTGATTATATTGAGGTTAGTCAAGACATTTCTACACATTTAGATATAAAAAGAGTTACAACAAATGGAAAAGAAATTGAATATTCTACTCAGTTTAAAGAAGATGAACAAGAAAATACAGAAGCAGAATCACAAGAAAATGAAGCGGATACAACAAATAAAGTTGAAGAGAGCGAAAAATATAAATTAGGATTCTTTACTGAAGATACATTGAAATCAGGTGAATCAATGCAAATAAATGTTGAAGCTTCTACAAGTGAAGAAGATTCACATAGTAATGATATTCATTTATCAAGTTTAGCAGAAGTAAGAATAAAGAATCTATCTGTTCAAACAGAAGAAATCAACCACATTTTAAAAGCTAATCTAGTTTCTATAGAAGAAGATCAACCAGAATTAATTGAAAATCCTGAAGGAGAAGATGAACCAGCTAATCCAAATGAGCCAAATAATCCAAACAACCCAGATAATCCAAGTGGTTCAGATCCTACAGAAAATCCAAGTACACCTGAAAATCAACCTGGTAACAATAAACAAGAAAAAACTTATACAGTTTCAGGTACAGCATGGTTAGATTCAAATGAAAATGGTTCAAGAGATTCTGAAGAACAAACATTAAGTGGAATAAAAGTTAGATTATTAAATCTAGATAATAATACATCAATTAATTCTACAACATCTGAAAACGGATTTTACTCAATTTCAAATGTTAAGAATGGTAGATATGTTGCTATATTTGATTATGATACAGAAAAATATATGTTAACAACATATCAAGCAGAAAATGTTTCAAGTTCAAGAAATTCAGATATAGAAAATGTAACAATGAACTTAGATGGCGAAAGCAAAAAAGTTGCTTCAACAGATACTATAACAATTAATAATGAAAATATTACAAATATAGACATTGGTTTAATTGAAGCAAAAGTATTTGACTTAAGTTTAACAAAAACTATAAGCAAAGTTACAATTACAAATTCTACAGGTGCAAAAACTACTGAATACAATGATGCTAATATTGCAAAAGTTGAAATAAAAGCTAAAAATTTAGAAGGAACATTAGTTGCTATCGAATATAAGGTGAAAGTAACAAATAATGGTGAAGTTGCAGGTTATGTAAAACAAATTGTTGACTATAAACCATCAGATTTAAGCTTTAATTCAAGTTTAAACCCTGAGTGGTATCAATCAGGAGATTATATTTATTCAGCAAGTTTAGGTAATACAAAAATTGAAGCTGGAGAAACAAAAGAACTTACATTAGTATTAACAAAGAAAATGACAGAATCAAATACTGGATTAACAAACAATACTGCTGAAATTGCAGAAGACTATAATTCATATGGTATTCAAGATATAGATTCAATTCCAGGAAATAGACAAACAAATGAAGATGATATGGGAAGTAGCAATGTAATTATAAGTGTTAGTACAGGTGCTGCAGTAAGCTATATTTCATTAACACTATCTATTATAATACTAATTGCTGTTGGAACATATATAGTTTCAAGAAAAATTTTAAAAGATAATATAGAGATATAGGGAAAGGAGGATATAAAATGGTTAAGTTAAACAATATTAAAAAAGCATGGATTTCAATAATAATATTTTGTATAGCAGTATTATTGGGAAGTAATTCAGTTCAAGCAGTATATTTTTCAGGATGGAAAAATGGATCTAATCCACTATGGACATCAAGAGAATTTTACTGTATAGAGCACCAAGATTATTTTACTGTAGGAAACTGGAATAAAGTTTCTGAACAAGTAATAACAAGTAATGATGCTTCACAATCTAATAGAGCATTAGCATATATCCTTCGAGATGCAGTAAAAACTGGAGATACAGGATATAATGGTAAAGGTGCACACCAATATGCTGTTTGGAGATGGTATTACAATGCAGGTATTAACACAAAATATCCAGGAGAAAATGCAATTTATAATGCAGGAATGAAACAACCTCAAATCAAATATTCTAATTCAAAATCTAATATTAAAGTTGCAAATACAAAAATTACAATGACTGGAGAAATAGGATCTTTCAAATTTACAGAATTAAGTGGAACTAATTTAAAATTTGAAATAACATGGGCTAATAAAACAACAAAAGTTTTAGAACAAAATGATAAAATAAGTAATTGGATAGAGTTTTATTCTGATAGTAAATGTACAAAACCACTTAAGATTAGTGCTATCAAAAAAAATCAAATGGTATATTTTAAAAATTTAAGCAATCAAGAAATTAAAAGTATTAAGGCAACTGTGATGAATCAAGCAAGTGGTTATAAAGTTACTATATCTAGATATAAAAAATCAACAGGTCAGGCATCACAACAAGATTTAATTAGTGCAAAAGTTGAAGAAGGACAAAATACATCAGTTTCGGTAACAATGAATATAACCTATACTTATGGTAAAATTCTAATTAAAAAAATAGGTGTATATACAGAAAATGATCAAAAAATAACAGATAAGAATGTTAATGCAACTTTTAAATTATATTGTAATACACTAGGAAAATGGGTTTCTGGAGATGCAGATTCTAGAAAAACATATGTAGATAGTATTGACAAAGCTACAGAATACAAATCTAATACAATAGTTACCAAACTATTTTCTACATATAAATATGAATTAGTAGAAGTAAAGGTTAACAATCCAGAATATAATCCTATTAAAATGGTTGGAGCAACAAGTAAAACAGGTGATTCACAAACAATAAAATTACCTGTTGGTAAAAATGGAGAGTATTATACTGCTAAAAGTGTAATTGTACATAATAATAAGACAAATACAGTTACTGTAGAAGATGAAAGAGCAGTTGGAAATTTAAAAATTCTTAAAGTAGATGATAATCATAAAGATATAGTTCTTTCAGGAGCAGAGTTTATAATTAAAAAAGAAGGAACAGAGAATTGGATAATTAAGAACTCAGATGGAACATATAATTATAATGGTAAATATGAAGATGTTGTAAATAACAAAGTTGGAGTTTATACAACAAATGCACAAGGAATTGCAGAAATTAACAAATTAAAATATGACACATACCATATTTACGAAATAAAAGCTCCAGATGGATATAATATTGAAAAACAAGATAAATATGATCAAAATAAAAAATGGATTGATTTAGGAACTGCAGTTTTAGGAGCAACAGATACAAATGTTACTTATACTGTAACAAATAAAAAAGTTGTTAGCTTAGAAGGTAGAGTATGGCAAGATATTTCAATGGTTAAAGGAATAAATGTTGGAGATCATGTGTATAGAGAAACAACTGATGCATTGTTAGCTGGCATAAATGTATCTTTATACAATGCTGATAACAAAGTCATTGCTACAACAACTACAGATGATCAGGGACATTACAAATTTGAAAATCTTAATTATTGGGACTTAGCAGGATGTTATGTAGAATTTACATATGACAATATTAATTATGTTGTTGTTGATCCATTTGTTGAAAAAGATATTAAGATAAATTCAAAAGCAATTGAAGAAACTATGACTGTTGAAGAATTAGAAGATGATAAGTTAACAGGAACAAAAGAAGAAACAAAAGAAGATTTACCTGGAAAGGCAATTACTTATAAAGGTGGAAACAAATTAACACCTAAACAAATTCTAGATAATAATAAGGCTCAAGATAAAGATTTAAATATTACACCATTAACAGGATATTATAATGAAGAAACATATACTATTGAAGATATTAACTTAGGCTTACTTAAAAAAATAAATCAAGAAATCTATGTTGGAGAAAATTTAGAATATATTAAGATTTCATTAAATGGATATACATATACTTACAAATATGGTGATGAAGAAATAATGAATTCTCAATTTGTTCCAACTGTTGAAAAACAGAAAAATAAATTTGACTATTATGCAAAATTATGCCCAACAGATGTTGCATATGATTCAACAACAAAAGATACAGAAGAATTAAAAGTATATGCGGTTTATAGTATAGGAGTAGAGAACAATACTATTACACAAGAAGATGATATATATTATGAGAAAAATCTTTATCTATCAGAATTAAAGGCTACTTATGATACAGATAGATTTGAATTATCTAAAGATGCAATTGGTGATGCTGAAGAAAACAAACAATTTAAATTATGGGAAGGTGAAAATGGTCAGGCATATTTCACATTAGATGAAACTGAAGAAAAAGGAAATGTTTTTGCAAATGGAATTGAACCAAATATACAAAAAGAACAAAACCAACCTAGTAAAAGAAAAACAACACATATTCAATTTAAAGTGAAGAATGATGTTGTAAACAAGATTTTAACCAACCCAGAGTTAGTTAACAACTCAAAATCAGCAACTCAAGTATTTGCAAAAGGATATCATGAATATCTTAGAACAGATAATGTTTGGACAGATAATAAAGATGTTATAGCATTTAATAATGCAAAAGGAACATATGATAAAGCAAACACAAATGGTACAAAATACTATGTTCATAAATCAACAGAAGTTAAAGATGAATCATCAGGATTAGGTTTAAAATTCGAATTAGGTGAAGATAGAACTCTATCAGGAACTGTATTTGAAGATAACATAATAGAAAATTCATTAGGTAATGGTATTTTAGATAATTCAGAACAAAATAGAGCACAAAAAGTAAAAGTTGAACTTCTAAATGAAAATGGTGAAGTAGTAAATCTATATCAAAAAGTAGATGAGAATGGTAAAATTGGTGTCAAGACTGTAGAAAATAATGAATTACCAAAAGCAATTACTACAACAAATAGTGATGGTACTTACACATTTGAAGGTGTAGTTCCAGGATATTATTTCATAAGATTTACTTATAGTGAAAAAGATGAAAATGGTGTTATTAAACAAGTTATGAAAACTGCTGATGGTGATAAACTAATAAGCTCTCAAGATTATAGATCAACTATAATAAATACAAAAGAAAATAATAGTATTATAAAAACAGCGATGGAGAATAAGAATAATATAGTAAATGAAGCTAAAGATGTTCTTATCAAATACTATAAAAAAGAAAATATTGATCCAACTAAAATGAGTGTAGGAGATGCTAAAAAAGTAGTTGAATGGTATAAATACCTAGGAGACACTAAATATTCAACAGCTGTTGATAAAATAACTGGAACTGATGGTAGAACAAATTTAGATGAAAACGAATATACAAAAAATACTACTTTAAAAGATAATGCAATTCCAGCATATACTCCAATAATTAGTATATCAATAGAAAATGATACTATTGATGAAAAACAAATACCTGCAGAACAACAATTAAATCCTCAACAAAAAGAAACTGAAAAGGACAAATCTGCAAGAATATTTGATGCATTTAATTTTGGTTTGATTAAACAAAACACTCCAAATATAACAACAGACAAGAAATTAACAAATGTTAAATTTACAAATCAAGCCGGAACAACGCTAGTTTCTGAAAACCCAGCAAGTAAACAATCTACTTATGTAACAGCATTAGATGCAATTACAGATGAAACTGGATGTAAGTATGCAAAACTTGAAATAGATCCAGAACTAATATATGGATCTAATGTGGAATTAACATATGAAATAAGTATTGCAAATAATTCTGTTGAAGATTTTGTTGAAGATGTAAGTGATAAAGATTTTGGGGATTACTATAAATATGGTACTACAACAGCTAAGACACTACATAAAAAGAAAATAACAGTTAAGGCATTAGAAGATGATTTAGATTCTAAGTTCAATTATAATTCAGTACCAACTTCAACAACTCAAACTACATCTTTTACAACAAGAAGCGAACCAAATAATATAACTATTAAACCTACAACTGTAGAAGAAACAGATTTGGATGAAACAAAGACAACATCATATCTTGAAATGACTGGTTGGGAATCACTTGAAAGTGGTCAATCTACAAAAACAAGTTATACAGTAACAGCATTAATAGCAAATGATGATTTAGATTCGGCTTATAAAAATGATGCAAAAATAAAATCATTAAGTTTAGATACACTTACTTCACTTACAACAAAATCTAAAAAGATATGGGAAGCAGATAATACAGTATTTACAATTACATCTACAACGGGTGAAAACAGAAATTATATTTATTGGTATGTTGGAGCAGCTGCCCTTGTAATAGTTGCATCTGGATTAATATTCATAAAGAAAAAAGTTCTATAATATAATAAACAATAAAACTTCAAAGAAGCGGAATTCCGTAAGGAAAAACGCTTCTTTTCTTTTTTTGTAATAAAAATGTAATGAGAATTTAATATAAGATAGTTTTAAAAATTGAACAATAGCTTCCGTAAATATTTAGAGATTATTTTTTGTAATATTTCAAGTTTAGTAAAAATTGAGGTATTGAAAATAACGAAAAAACGTGCAAAAATATAAAAGAATATGTATTTTAAGGAGGAGTTTCTATAATGTTAAAAACAAAAAAATTAAATGCAATAATTGCATTACAAATAATACTATCAATGACATTATATTATTTTGTTTTAGTAGGATTTAATGCTGTAACATATGCAATAGATTTAATAGAAACAAACAATCATAATGTTGATTTTTCTGCCTATTTTATTGATGAGAATGGAGAAAAGACAGATGTTGTTGAAAGTGAAATAACAAGAGAGCAATATCTTTATATTGATGTGTCTGTAAAAAATGAGGGATTTTTTAATGGAACTATAAAAATATTAAATAATAATTTTAATATTAAAAATGAAATACTTGGTTCAAATGTCTCAAATATTTCAGATAATGTAATTTATTTAAATCAAATAAATGCAGGTACTACTGAAACTATAAAAGTTGCAATTAAACCAATAGAACAAGATAATATTCAATATTCTAGTTTTAATAGTAAAACTGATATAGTACTTGAGGGGCAATATTTTAATAGTAAAAATATAGAACTTAATAAAAGCATTGAAATAAATGGAATCACAAATATTACAGTTAGATGGGTTTCTTCAAGTAATGCTGAAATAGATGCTAATGTAGAAACACTTACAAATACAAATTTTCAATTAGATGGTGAAGAAAAAAGAGTTGTACAATTATTGGTTAATACAAAATTAAAAAATAATGAATATCCAATTAAAAATACAATGCTAACAATAAATTCTTCAGCTAATATAGAAAAATGCAGTGTTTTTGCAAAAAGTATAAATTCAACAAATGCAAATAGTATATTTGATTCAAACAATTTTATATATGATGAATTAAATAAATCTCTTAAAATAAGTGTATTAAATGAGAATATAGATAATATTAGTTGGAAAAAAGATGCAATAGATTCTTTTGTTGTAACATATATTATTAATAAAGATCAAGATGTTAAAGAGTTTATAGCAAATATAGATACTAAATTAATTTTATATGATGATAAAGAATTAACATTAAATAAAATAATTAATGTTAATGAAAATATAGATAAAATAGTATCAAATAATGTTGAAACAAGAGAAAACAGCATATTTAAAGGAAAACTATATACAGGAGAAGAAAGAGAGTATATCACAACTTCAAATATAAACATAAACTTTAAAGAACCAGTTGAAAAAATAACATTTAAAGAAGATGTTTCAAAATTTATTTCTGGAGAAAATGAAATAAATGCTAATATTATTTATAAAAATACATCTATTAATAAACAAAACTTTTTAAATATATTTGGTGAAGATGGGTATATTACAGTAAAAAATGAAAGTGGAACAATAATTGCAAATATAAACAATAATACAGAAGTTAATGAAAATGGAGATATAGTTCTAAATTATGTTGGTGGAGAAAAATCTTTAATATTTGAAACAAGTAAACCAATTTCAGAAGGAGTATTAAAAGTAAATAATACTAAAGCTATTTTAAATACAGGATTAACAAGAGAGGAAATAAATAATTTATCAGGAATTAAAGAAACAACGTTAAATATATATAATAACAATAATAATACTATTCAAGGACAAAAAACAATTGAACTAAAAAATACAACTACTAAGGCAAATTTAAATGTAAATGTAGATAATTTAACATCTATGGAAAAAAATGAAAATGTAAAGATGGAAGTTGTACTTGAAAACACAAATGAAAGTATGGATTTATTCCAAAATCCTACAATAAAAATAACACTACCTAAACAAGTAAAAGAAATATCAGCAAAATGCAAATTAATGTATGGAAATGGATTAGAATTATCTAAAGCTACTATTTATAAAGAAAATGAAAATAATATTATAGAAATTGATTTAACTGGAACACAAACGTTATATAACACAGAAGTTGTTAATGGAACTACTATTATAATTTATGCAGATATTACATTAGATAAATTAATAGAAAATAGTAATGAAGAAATTAAGTTAAACTATACAAATGAATTAGCTTCAAATTATACGGATAATGGGGAAGTAAAAAAGAGTATTAAAATTGATGGATTTGACAAAGAAACAATTCAAAAATTACAAGAAGAAGAAAAAGCTAGAGCATTAGCAGAAAATACTCAAACAACAGATGGAATTAAATCTACACTTAAAGCATATGTTGGTGGGCAAGAAATTAAAGAAGGAGATACAGTATATACTGGTGAAATTGTAAAATATGAACTAACACTTGAAAATGTTGGAGAAGATGATATAGAAAATGTAAGTGTGGAAGCAAGTATTCCTGAAGGATGTAAATGTGTTAAATTTATTAAGGATTTAGAAAGCAGTGATATAAACGGAAATATTAGTGCATCAGAAGATGAGTATAAAGAATTAGATATAGATAAAATTGAAAAAGTTATAAATAAACTATCTAAAGGTCTTGAAAATAAAATTGTATTATCATATGAAATTAAAATTGAAGAAAGTTCAACAATAGAAAATATAGGAAATATTGTAAATATACGATATAATGAAAAAACTCAAAATCTTTCTTTAAATAATAAGGTTGAAAAATCGGATATATCTTTAGAATTACATATGATAACAAGAGCTAGTGAAACTATTCTAACAAATGAGGAATATTTATATATTTTATATGTAAAAAATAATAAAGGATTAGATATTTCAAACATAAATATCCAAATTAATACAAATTCTTCTTATATATTACAAAAGGTGAACGATAATACAGAAGATTATAAGCAAATAGAAAAAAATGGTAATAAATTTACAATTGAAAATCTTTCTTCAAATGATACAATAAAATATGTTTTAACTGTAAAATCAGTAGGCAATAATAGTTTAGCAACTATAAATTGTATTGCTAACAACCAATATAGATCAAATGAAATTACTGAAGCAATGTATAAAAACAGTATAAAAGCAAGTTTAACCTCTGATAATTCAAATAATAATATCTATAATGAGGATAGAATAATATATAATTTGAAATTAAAGAATGATGGTAATACTGATATAAATAATATAGAAATAATACAAAACATTTCTGAATTTTTAAGAGTAGAATCTGTAAAAATAGAAGATACAGAAATTGAGTATAATTATTCTTCTATTTATAATGATAATACAGAAGAAGATGAAGAAATAGATGAAGATTCTGAATTTTTAGATGAAAGAATAAATTTAATATATAGTATACCAGGAGGTTTAGCACCAAATAGAGAAGTTACTGTAAAGGTTACAACAGTGTTTGACGATATGTTGGTAGATGAAGATAAAACTATATCAAGTTTTGCTCAAGTTTATTCAAATGCTGATGAAGTTAAAACGGAAGAAATTAAGCATTATTTGAAATCATTTTATGATGACACAGATGCTACTCATGAAAATGATATAGATCATGAAAATAGTATAAACGATGAAAACAATACAAATGATAATGATGAAGATGAAAATAATAGTGAGAATAATAATGAAAATAATAACAACAATAACAATGGTAATAGTAATAACAACAATAACAATAACAATGGTAATAGTAATAACAATAATGAAAGTGAAAATATAAATATAAATAATAAGTATTCAATTTCTGGTTCAATTTGGCTTGATAAAAATGAAGATGGATCTAAAAATAATAATGAAACCAGTGTAGATGGTATTAAAATAATATTATATAATTTAAAAGATAATTCTACAAAAGAAATGACATCAAATAATGGTAAATACAATTTTGATGAACTAGCAAGTGGAAAATATATAGTAATCTTTGAGTATAATAAAGAAAAATATATTATTACAAAATATAGAGCTAATGGCGTTTCAGATAATAATAATTCTGATGTAGAAAATGTAACATTAAACATGAATGGAAAAGAACAAAAAGTTTCTGCAACTGACACTATAGAAGTAAATGAAGAGAATGTATCAAATATAGATCTAGGTTTAATTGAAGCAAAGAAATTTGATTTAGAATTAACAAAAACAATTAGCAAAGTAACCATAAGTAACAAAGAAGGAACTACTGTAAAGGAATATGATAATGCTAATATGGCAAAAGTAGAAATTGCTGCAAAATATTTAAGTGGATCTACTATTGTTATAGAATATAATATTACAGTAAAAAACACAGGAGAACTTGCAGGTTACGCAAAACAAATAACAGACTATTTACCAAAAGATTTAACATTTAATTCTAGTTTAAATAAAGACTGGTATCAATCAGGCGAATATATTTATACAAATAGTTTAGCTGAAAGCAAAATTGAAGCAGGAGAAACAAAAGAATTAAAATTAATAGTTACTAAGAAAATGACAGAAACAAATACAGGATTAGTAAATAATACGGCAGAGCTTACATCAGTTGCAAATTCACAAAATATTGCAGATATAGACTCTATACCAGGAAACAAACAAACAAATGAAGATGATTTAGGAAGTGCAAATGTTATTATAAGTGTAAAAACAGGAGCAGTAATAAGTTATATTACAATTACTCTTCTGATAACTAGTTTGATATTTTTTGCAGTATTTGGAATAACAAAGAAAGTTATAAAAGATAATTAAAGGAAAGGAGGGATAAAATTGAAAAAAGTTAATAGATTAATAGTGATTTTTGCAATATGTATTTTAACATTTCTAATAATAATAGCTAATTATAAGATTTTTGCATTTTATTTTCCACCTCAAAATGGAACGGCTACATTGACATATTCAGATGATAATTGGAGAAAAGACTATTTTTGTATAAATCACAATAAGTCTTTAGAGGTAGGAATTAAACATAATTTTACTTTATATAAGGGAAACAGAGTTAACTATTACAGTGATGATACATCAAAATTTAAAAGACAGATTGCATATTTGTTTTATAGAGCCAGGCAAAGTTTTCAAACTACAACAAATGAAAACGGATATACATATTATAGTGGGTTAGGTTATGGAACTGGTTATCCAAATTATCATAAAACATTTTATCAACAAGTTTTATGGAAAATATTATATAAAAATTCTAATGGTAATACTTGTACAGGAGATGCTCCTTTTAAGGGTGAATCAGTTGCTGAACTATCAAGCTTTGAAAACTACAATGGTCAAAGTGCTGAACTAGCAAAACAATTATATAATGATGTGATGAATGATAATAATACTAAGAGTACACCATGCTTTCAAAATGTTAAAGTAGAAACAACCGATTTGACTGCTGTAAATAATAGTGCAAATATGGGATATTTTAATGTTACATCTATGAATGGTACTTCACAAACGGTTACAATTAAGTATCTTGATGATAACAACAAAACACAAACAGAGACAATATCTGGAGGAGTACATTATAGTACCCATTTTAAATTATTAAAAACAAACAATAAAGATGGAGAAGTTTTAGCCGTAAATAAAATAAAACAAGGAAGCAAAGTATATCTTTATTGTACCAAAGGAATATCAAGGATACAAGAAGTTTCTTTAACTGTATCAGCATCAGGATGGATGGTAACAGTAGAAAAATGGACCAATAATAAAAATACAGAACAGAATCTGTTAAGAGTTGTTTTAAGAACAAAAAATGAACCTGCAACTGCAACAGCTAAAATTAAATTAAAAAAAGGTTCTTTACAAATAAGAAAACAAGGAGTAGAAAAATGGAATGCAAGTAGTTCATCTGGAGAAAATCCAGAAGCTATAAAGGCTTCATTTAAAATATATTGTGTAGATAACCAAAAATGGTTAACAGGAAACGCAAATGGAGAAAAAGGATATACATCAGATTATAAGAATGCATCAATTTATCAAACAACAACAAAAGTTTCTGGAATGACATCAATAACTATAAATAATATGGTTGCTGGATATAAATACAATATTTATGAAGTTGATACTGAAGACAATTATAAAAATAAAGATGGAATTCCTAATATGGTTGATGTAGCGTGGTCAATTTTGGATGAACAAAATAAAACATGGAGACGTAATGATGGACAGACTAAAAGAATGTCATGGAAGGATGGAAGTAAATCATTTCCGGGATTTGGAAGTGTTTCTATACTAAATGGAAAAACTAAACAGGTTGATGTAAGAAACGAGAAAATCCCAAAAGAGGAAATTGATATAGGTATACAAAAAGTTGACAATAGTACAGGAAATAGTTTAAGTGGTGTAGGATTACAATTTTACAAATTAGATGATGGATGGTTATCAAAAAACAATGATGAAAGTGTGAACTTTGTTAAAGCCTATTCAAATGCTACAACTTATATAACAGGTACAGATGGTAAAATATTTTTAAAAGATTTAAAAGTGGGAACCTATTATATATATGAAAATAAAACAAGTCCTTCATATAGTCTAGATTATCAAAGAATAAAATACCCAGATAATGCTGACCCAAATAAATTTGCAGGGAAAAATGAATATTCAAATATTGTATATTTAGGAGAGTTGAAATTAACAGATGCAGATAAAGGCAAAAAAATAGATAATATTAAATATAATCAATATTCATTAAATACAAGTTTAACAATACAAAAAAAAGATGGCACTCTTGAAAACATGCCATTATCAGGAACTAAAATAAAGATATATGGAAATACCTTTATTTCAAATGGATGGATAAATCAGATAAAAGAAGGTGAGTATAAGTTTGAAACCTATGAAAATGCAACAGAATTTATTACAAATGATATAGGAGAAATAAAACTAGATAAAATCCCATATGGTACATATTATGTATTTGAAACTGAAGTAGCAGATAAAAATCATTATAATATAAAAGAACAAACTGGATATCATATAGATACAGATGAACAAGGAAATCCAATACCAGGAACAAATGATTTTTCTAAAAATGCTGATTGGGTATATTTAGGTAAAGCAACAATTGGAGAAACATCTGAAAAAATCAAATTTACTGCTGAAAATTATACATATACTTCTTTAAAAGGTAAAGTTTGGAGAGATATTCCAGCATATAAAGAAACTACAGTTGGAGACAATGTTTATAGAAGTAATATTGATGAATTAATGTCTGGTATAACTGTTAATTTATACAATGGAAAAGATGAGCTTATTGCTAAAACAACAACAAACAATAATGGAGAATATGAGTTTACAAATAAAAATATAGAGAAATACAATGGCGAAAAATTAACATACTGGGAACTTGCATCTTGTTATGTAGAATTTATATATGATAATAAAAATTATGTAGTAGTTAATCAATTTGTAGGAGAAGATAAAACTATAAATTCAAAAGCAATTGAAGAAACAATGACAGTTGAAGAATTAGAAGATGATAAGTTAACAGGAACAAAAGAAGCTACAAAAGAGGATTTACCTGGAAAGGCAATTACATATAAAGGTGGAAGAAATTTAACAAGTAATGAGATAATAGAAAATACTAATGATAATAATAAAAATTTAGCAACAACTCCTCTAACAGGATATTATAATAAAGACACACATACTATTGAAGACATTAATCTTGGTTTAGTAAAAAAACCAAATCAAGAAATATATGTTGGAGAAAACTTAGAATATGTTAAGATTACATTAAACGGATATACTTATACTTATAAATATGGTGATCCTGAGGTATTAAATTCTCAATTTGTGCCAACTGTTGAAAAACAGAAAAATAAATATGACTTTTATGCAAAATTATATCCAACAGATGTTGCATATGATGCTACTAAAGATACTGAAGAATTAAAAGTATATGCTGTTTATAGTATTGGAGTTGAGAACCCTACAATTACACAAGAATATGATAATTATTATGAGAAAAAACTTTATCTTTCAGAATTAAATGCTACTTATGATACAGATAGATTTGAATTATCTAAAGATGAAATTGGAGATGCTGAAGAAAATAAACAATTCAAGTTATGGAGAGGTGAAAATGGCCAAGCATATTTCAATTTAGAGGAAACTGAAGAAAAAGGAAATGTTTTTGCAAATGGAATTGAACCAAATATACAAAAAGAACTAAATCAACCAAGCAAAAGAAAAACAGCACATATTCAATTTAAAGTCAAGAAAGAAATTATAAAACAGATTTTATCTGACATAAATTCAGTGAATAATACCGAAGTACCAACTAAAGTATTTGCAAAAGGATATCATGAATATTTAAGAACAGACAATGTTTGGATAGATAATAAAGATGTTAAAGCATATAGAGGAGTAAAAGGAACATATAATGATGTAACAAATAAAAAATATTATGTTCATAAATCAACAGAAGTTAAAGATGAATCATGTGGTTTGTACTTAAAATTTGAATTGGGAGAAGCTAGAACAATATCAGGACTTGTATTTGAAGATAAAGACGAGCAATTAAATGACTACGAAAGAATAGGAAATGGTAAATATGATGAAGGAGAAACAAAGCTTAAAAATGTTAGTGTAAGTCTATTAAATGAAAGTGGAAATGTTGCAAAATTATATAATAAAGAAAATAATAGTACAACAATTAAAGATGCAATTGCTATTAGTGAAGATGGAAAATATCAATTATCTGGAATGCTTCCAGGAAAGTATTATTTACAATTCACATATGGTAATGGAACTAAAGTTTATAAAGATATAAATGGTAATGAAATAGATGGAAAAGCTATTGCAACAACAAAATTAAATGGAGAAAACACTTCTATAAATACTAAGTTATATAAATCAACAATTTTAACAGGAAATGCCAAAAATGTAAATGATGAAAAATGGTATTTAAATGATATTGGGCAAAATAATTCTGTAGCAACAGATACAGATGATACAATAAAGTCAAGAATAAATGCTAATAACCTTAATACAGAGTTAAATTATCAATATGTAAATGAAGGAAATATTTCCGAAATTATTGATGCTAAAAGTCCGAAAATAGATATTAAAATTGAAAATACTGATAAAGAAGAGAGTAAATATAATGAATTACCTCCAATTAACTGTTCAGGATTGAGTTTTGGTATTATTGAAAGACCACATGTTAATATAACATTAGAAAAGAAAATCAAAAATATTGCAATAACCTTACAAAATGGTACGACTATAATTAATGGAGATCCAAATGATCCAACTGTTTCAAAAAATGTAGCTAAATTAACTGATAGTAATGCAAAACTTGAGTTAGATTCTTCTTATTTATATGGATCTAATGCATTAGTAACATATACTCTTTCGGCACGTAATGAATCAGAAATAGATTATGCAACTGAAGATTATTATAAATATGGTGATAAAAAAGATGCTACTCCTGTAACTACAATTGTAACAAAAATTGCGGATTATCTAAACAATCAAAATGCATCATATGAGAATAAAAGCAATAATGTAGAAGAATTTGAATTAACGGAAGATACAAAAAATAAGTACTTCTCACAAGATGTAATTTCTGAAAACCATAATTATAAACAAAAAGTATTTACAACAAATAAAGCATTAAAACCAGTAGCAGCTGTTACTGAAGAACATCTAGATGAAACATGTACAGATGAATATGAATTTACAGTAAATAATTTGCTTTCTACATCAGATGAACTACTTGGTTGGATAAGCTATGCAGAAATAATAGAAATCAAAAACATTACTTTAACACCACAATCTGTAAGTAAATCTGGAAATTATGTTGTTGGTGATGATAGTACATATGAAGCAGATACTGCAAAAGCTACGATTTCAATTAGCCCTTCAACAGGAGAAAATAAAAATTTAATTATTTATGCTAGTATTGGTGGAGGATTAATAATAATTGCTTTAGGAGTTGTATTAATTAAAAAATTTGTAATTAATGAAAAGTAATTTTTATTAATTATTAACATTACTTTGAGGTATGAGGTAAGAGGTAGGAAGTAACATTCCGATATCTGATTTCTTACCTCGATTTTTATATTCTACTTGAATTATAATTTTTTTTGTTGTATAGTAATAAATGAGATATAAAAAGAAATGGGGTACGTTTATGAAAAAAATCAGTGTTTTTTTAATTGCTATTATTCTTGTAGTTGTAGGTATTTTAGTTATTAGAAATAGAGAAAGTAAGTATAATTATAAAATAGAAGATATATCTGAGTTTAAATATTATATATATAAAGATAGCGATTTTTTTGGAGTAATAGATGAAAATGGAAATATTATTATAGATGCTAAATACAATAAAGTTATTATTCCTAACCCAAGTAGAGATTTATTTGCTTGTTATACTGATGAAAAAGTTAGTATATTAAATTCGAAAAAAGAATTATTGTTTGATAATTTTGAAGTTGTTGAACCAGTAGAATTAAAAAATTTAGCAAGTACTTTGTCATATGAAAAAAGTGTATTAAAATACAAAAAAGATAATAAATATGGCTTGATTAGTTTTAATGGTAATATTATAACTAAAAATATATATGATTCAATTGAGAATCTTTCTTCAGTTGAAGGAAAATTTTTAGTATCAAAAAATAATAAATTTGGAGTTATTGATCTTAATGGAAATAGATTAGTGGATACTAAGTATGATCAATGTAATTCTGATGGTTTATATAACAGAGAAAATGGCTTTATTAAATCAGGCTTTATTGTAATGAACAAAAAAGAAGATGGATATAAATATGGTTATATCAGCTATACAGGAAAAAGATTATTAGATGTAAAATATAATGATATTGAAAGAATACAATTAAAAGATGAAAACAGCATATACCTTATAGTTTCAGAAAACGGAAAGTATGGCGTTTATAACAAATCAAAAAAAATAATAGAAAATAATTATCAAGAAATAACATATGATGATAATGTTAATCTTTTATTTTTACAAAAAAATAAAAAATATGGAGTTGCTTCTTTAAACGGAAATATTATAATTGATGTTAATTGTGATGAAATAAATTCAAGAGGAATATATTTATATGTTTCAAATTCAGGAGATAATAAAGTATATGATTCAAATGCCAATATAATAGACATTAATTTTAATGCAAGTGTATATAATACACAAAATGATGACTACAAAATTTCAACACTTTTAAATAATAACATTACTTATTATGGAATTATTGATAAGAATGGTAATAAATTAGTTGAAGATAGATATAGATATATAGAATATTTATATAAAAATTATTTTGTTGCTATAGATGATCAAGGTAATATTGGAATTATTAATAGTAATGGAAAAATTATTTTAGACATGAAATATATTTCTATTCAAAAAATAAAAGA
Organism: uncultured Clostridia bacterium; assembly: GCA_947306755.1. Classification (GTDB taxonomy): domain Bacteria; phylum Bacillota; class Clostridia; order TANB77; family CAG-508; genus CAG-269. The sequence continues at coordinate 38,123 of CAMZHI010000005.1, forward strand.
AAAAAATATTACTCAAGCTATAGATAGTAATGGTGTTGCAGAATTCTATTCTGAAACAATGGAAAAAGTATTTGAAATCGAAAAGCCAAATATATCTACACAAGACGAATATGTTATAATTTCAAATGAACAGAATAAAATATATTTAGATAATAATGGTAATATTATAACTGATATATCAAAATTAAAAAAAGAAAACTATCCAATTCAAATAGGAGAATATAAAAGAGAGCAAATAAAAATAGATAATATTTTCTATGTAAAAAAGTAACCAAAAACTCTTTTTATGAATAAACTATTCATAAAAGGAGTTTTTATTATGGATACATATTATTTTGATAATGCTGCAACCACTAAAGTAAAAAAAGAGGTTATAAAAGAAATGTTACCATATTTTAATTCTAAATATGGAAATCCTTCAGCAGTTTATTCTATGGCAAGAGAAGCAAAAAATGCAATTGAAAAAGCTAGGGAAAAGGTCGCATATTTAATAGGAGCGAATAAAAATGAAATATATTTTACAGGTTCAGGGACAGAGGCTGATAATACTGCTATAAAGGGAATTGCGGTAAAAGATAGATTTAAGGGAAATCATATAATTACAACAAAGATAGAACATAATGCTATTTTAGAAAGTTGTAAATTTCTTGAAACTCAAGGAATGAATGTAACTTATTTAAATGTTGACAAAAATGGATTTATTAATTTAGATGAATTAATGAATTCAATAACAGATAAAACAATATTAATTAGTGTAATGTTTGCAAATAATGAGATTGGAACAATAGAGCCGATAGAAGATATTGCCAAAATTGCAAAGGAAAAAAATATAGTATTTCATACAGATGCAGTTCAAGCTGTAGGAAATATAAAAATTGATGTTAAGTCTATTGGAATAGATATGTTATCATTATCTGGGCATAAAATATATGGTCCAAAAGGAATAGGTGCATTATATGTTAAAAATGGTTTAGAATTTGAAAAATTTATAAATGGTGGACACCAGGAGAAAAATAAAAGAGCTGGAACTGAAAATACAGCAGGAATAGTAGGACTAGGAAAAGCATCTGAACTTGTAAAAGATAATATAGATAATCATATAGAACATATAAAAGAATTAAGAGATTATTATTTAGAACAAGTTAATAAAAGAATTAGTAATATTAGGATTAATGGTGCATTAAATGCAAGACTTCCAGGTAACAGTAATATATCTTTTAATGGAATAAGTGGAACAGATCTTTTATATGAATTAGATAATGTTGGAATATGTGCTTCAAGTGGCTCTGCATGTAATTCAGAAGAAACTACGCCATCTCATGTATTATCAGCAATTGGATTAGATGAACAAAGTGCTAAAAGTGCATTAAGAGTTACATTTGGTGAATTTAATACAAAAGAAGAAATAGATTATTTAGTAGAAAATCTAGAGATTGCAGTAAATAAATTGAGAAATATGTGAATTACTATATATTGTGGGCGATTAAAATCGCCTCTTGAAATTTATAAAAAAAAATTATATAATTGTTTCCAAGATGAGTGAAATATAGTATATATAATTGAGGGTAAAATGAATATTAAAGAAAAGTATATGAAAAAGGCTATAGAGCAAGCAAAAAAAGCATATGATAAACTTGAAGTTCCAGTTGGAGCTGTAATTGTTAAAGATGGAAAAATAATAGCAAGAGCATTTAATCAAAAAGAAACTAAATATGATACCACAAAACATGCAGAGATTTTAGCAATACAAAAAGCAAGTAAAAAGCTAAAATCATGGAGACTTTTAGATTGTGAAATGTATGTTACATTAGAACCATGCCCAATGTGTGCAGGTGCTATAATTCAGTCAAGAATAAAAAAAGTTTATTATGGAGTTGCAGATGAAAAAACAGGAGCAGTTGGCTCCAAACTAAATTTATTTAGAGATTTTACATTTAATCATAAAGTTGAATTTGAAAATTCTATTTTAGAAAAAGAATGTAAAGAAATATTACAGAATTTTTTCAAAGAGCTTAGGACTCTTAAAATATCTCACCTTACACCTCCAACATCAAATTTATAGTTTTTCACAGTATAGTATACTCTAAAATTGATATAATAAAGGGAATGAAAGAAGAAAAAAATGAGTAAACAAGGATTAAGTAAAAAAGTAATTCATATATGTATTATACTTGTATTAATAATAGGTATATTATTTACTGCAACAATACTTATATTAAAATATAATGAAAATGGAGAAATAAATATGCCATTTGTTGTTTCAAAAATAAGTATTATATCTACAGTTGATGGACAAGATGTGGAAAACCCACAAGTAAAATGGGATTTAGAAGTTAATCAAAATAATGATATTTATATTTATGTTGAAAAAAATGATAAATATAATAAAACAGAAACTATTTCTTCTGTAAAAATTGAAAATTTAAGAGTTGAAAAGAATTCTGAGCTTGGAGATATAAAATTTTATAAGCAAAGCAAAGATGAAAAACAATTATATAAAAATGTAGATGAATATTTATTTGATGTTTTAGAATATAAAGGTTCAAAATCAAGTAATTCAAAAAATTTAGAAATATCAAATCAAGGTGGAATTATTGAATTTAGATGTGCTAATAATAATATCGGAACATATAAATCTGATGAAGATGTTGAAATTAATTATGAGGAATTGTTGAAAAAAATTAATATTAATGAAAAAGATTTAATTGCTAATATTTATTTTGATATGATTATTAATTTGGATTCTGGAAAGTCATTTAAAGGTGAAGATGTTAAACTTATAATTCCAAATCAAAATTTAATTAATGAAGGAAAAGTTGGAAAAGAAATCGATTATTCACAAAAAATTATATTTAAAAGAATTGAAAATTAAAAGAGATTTACTTATTTTTAGTAAATCTCTTTTAAAAGAGAAAAAATAAACATTTTTTTATTTAGTTCCAAATATTCTGTCACCAGCATCTCCTAAACCAGGAACAATATATGCGTTATCATTTAATTTCTCATCTATAGATGTGGTATAAATTTTTACATCTGGGTGAATTTCTTGTAATTTCTTAATTCCTTCAGGTGCTGCAATAATACATAAAAATTTAATTTTTTTAACTCCATCTTCTTTAAGCATTGTAATAGTATCACAAGCCGAACCTCCTGTGGCAAGCATAGGATCTAAAACAATTGCTTCACGTGAAGCTATATCTTTAGGCATTTTATAATAATATCTAACAGGATTATGAGTTTCCTCATTTCTATATAAACCAATATGACCTATTTTAGCATTAGGAATAGCTTTAAGTAAGCCATCTAACATTCCAGTACCTGCTCTTAAGATTGGAACAAATGCATATTTATTTTCATTTAATTTTTTTACTTTTGTTTTACAAATAGGAGTTTCTATTTCAACTTCCTCAAGTTTAGCATCTGCCATAGCTTCATAGCATAAAAATGTTGCTAGTTCTCCAATTATTTCTCTAAATTCTTTTGTTCCAGTTTTTTTATCTCTTATGATTGCTAACTTATGTTGAATTAGAGGATTATCTAGTACTATTGTATTCATATTCAATTACTCCTTTCAATTATTTAATACTTTTCATTACAATTTCGAACTTATAATAAATTATTTTATTGACTATTCTTTTTCTTCAGGTAATAATATATTTAAAAGGATACCTGCTATAGCTGCTAAACTCATTCCAGATATTTCTATAGTTAAATTATTTCCTGTAGCAATAGAAAATGCAGCTCCTCCAAGACCTAATACTAACATGGCAGAAGCAACTATAATATTTTTGTTCTTACTAAAATCAGTTTTGTTTTGTATTAGTACTTTTAGACCATTTACTGCTATAAATCCATATAATAGTAAAGATACACCTCCTAAAACTGGAGTAGGTATTGTTTGAACAAGTGCTGTAAATTTTCCAAGAAAGCCTAATATTATTGCTAATATGGCAGCTAATCCAATTACCCAAACAGAAGCAACTTTTGTCATACCAACAACTGAAGTGTTTTCTCCATAAGTTGTGTTTGCTGGACCTCCAAGCAAACCGGCAACAAATGTTGCAATACCATCACCTAAAAGAGTTTTATCCAAACCAGGATCTTTTAATAAATCTCTATCAAGAATAACGCTTAAAGCTTTGTGATCTCCAATATGCTCAGCCATAGTAACTAAAGCAATTGGTGCCATTGTAAGAGCAATTAACCAATTAGGATGATAACTAATAAAAGGTACATGGAAGTTAGGTATTTGAAACCAACTAGATTGAGCTACTGTTTCAAAATTTACTAATCCAAATATGCATGCACTTATATAACCAACAATAATACCTATTAAAAATGGTATTATTTTAAAGAAGCCTTTTGCTTTAGTCATAGTTAAAGCTGTGACTAAAAATGCAATAAGTGCTACAATTGGACCTTTCCACTCTATACCTGATACTTGAATACTTTTATCAAATATATTGCCAACTGCACTATTTGAAAGACTAAGACCAATTATCATAATCATTGGACCAACTACAATTGGTGGTAAAAGTTTGTCTATCCAGTTTTTACCTGCAAATCTTATAATTAAAGAAACTATAACATAAACAATTCCTATAACCATAATACCGGTCATTGCTCCGGCAATTCCACCTTGAATGCCACCATTTTCGCTTGATCCTGCTATATATGCTGCAACTATTGGAGCAATAAAAGCAAATGAACTTCCTAAAAATACGGGTGATTTTCCCTTAGTACAAAGAATATAGATTAATGTACCTATTCCAGCTGTAACTAAAGCAACTGCAATAGATAAAGCTTCCCCCTCTACTCCTGCTGCAGCAATACCGTTATTAACCAATATTGGCACTAGAATTGTTGCACCAAACATTGCAAATACATGTTGTAAGGCTAAAATAATCCATTTAGTAATTGGTGGTTTTTCGTTAACATCATAAAGCAATTTTTTTTCTTCCATTGAAGAATCCTCCTTATAAAAAATTATGCAAAAAAAAATACTATTAAAATAGTATTAAATAAAAAGTAAAAATAGAAACAAAAACAAAACTTGTAGATTACAAGCTATAATTATTTTAAAAAAAATTTTTTTTTCATTTATTAATAGCATCGTTTTTGCACCTCTACAAAATAATACATTATTTGTTAAAAAAAATCAATAGATTCGTAAATAAAAAATTTTATAAATAACTCTTGCCAAATTTTTAGTTTTATTGTATAGTATGTAAGGTTGTAAAAAATGAAGGAAGGAAGGTAAAGTGAAAACATTTTTTGATGGAGTATTTGTATCAAATAAAACTTTAAGGGAAGCTGGTGTACAATACCCCATAAAACTAGAGTATTATAAAACATCAGTAGAAGAAAATGTTGAAGCACAATTTGGAATTGAAATTGTTAAAACTGAATATATAGATGGAAATGTTAATATTGAAACAAAAGAAGTAACTAATGTTACAGATGATGAAATCAAGCAAAATGAAATATTAAATATATTAAAGAACTACGAAGTTACACCAATAGGATTAGAAGATGTTTTAAAAGAAGTGTTACCATTACAAGTAGCAGAAATGGAGTATTAAATTGAAAAAGTTAGAATAAAAGATAGTTGACAGAGTCATACTATCTTTTTTTTATACTTTTCATTAGCTTGACTTTTAAGAAAAAAGTATATATAATCTACAAGAATTAAGATGTTTTTCAAAAATATATGCGTAGGAGGAATTAAATTTTAATGGCTGATAAATTAATTATTGTGGAATCACCTGCAAAGGCAAATACAATAAAAAAGTTTTTAGGAGGAAGTACAAAAGTTGTGGCATCTATGGGACATATTAGAGATTTACCTAAATCTAAACTTGGAATAGATATTGAACATGATTTTGAACCAGAATATATAAATATTAGAGGAAAAGGAGATTTGATAAAATCCTTAAAAAAAGATGCCGTATCAGCAAAAATGGTTTATCTTGCAACTGACCCGGATCGTGAAGGAGAAGCAATAGCATGGCATTTGGCTAATATTTTAAATGTAGAAGATGATAAAATAACAAGAGTTACATTTAATGAAATAACAAAAACAGCAGTTCAAAAGGCTATAAAGGAATCAAGAAACATTGATATAAATCTCGTAAATGCACAGCAAGCAAGGAGAATATTAGATAGAATAGTAGGTTATAAAATTAGTCCTGTTTTATGGAAAAAGGTTAAAAGAGGATTATCTGCGGGGAGAGTTCAATCTGTTGCAGTTAAATTAATAGTTGACAGAGAAGAGGAGATTGAAAGCTTTATCCCTGAAGAATATTGGAATATAAATGTTAATCTATTAGATGAAAAAACAGGAAAAGATTTTATTGCTCATTTTGTTGGAAAATCAAGTAAAAAAATAGAACTTCATTCAAAAGACGATGTTGATAATATTTTAAAAGATATAAAAAATGCAAAATATATTGTAAAAGAAGTAAAAAAAGGCGAAAAAAAGAGAACACCTGCACCACCATTTACAACAAGTACTATGCAACAAGAGGCATCACGAAAAATTAATTTCACATTAAAGAAAACTATGAGTGTAGCTCAAGGACTATATGAAGGTGTAAAATTGCCACAGGGACATACTGGATTAATTACTTATATGAGAACAGATTCAACCAGAATTTCAAATGAAGCAAGAGATGTTGCAAAAGAAGTTATTAACAGAATATATGGAAAAGAGTATTATGAAAATAGATTTTATAAAACTTCAAAAGATGCTCAAGATGCACATGAAGCAATTCGTCCAACACATATCGAACTTACACCTGATGATATTAAAGAATATTTATCTACAGATCAATATAAATTATATAAATTGATTTATAATAGATTTTTGGCTAGTCAAATGGCTCCAGCTATTTATGATACTATGAATGTCTCAATTGATGCTAATAATTATGATTTTAAAGCTAGTGGACAAAGTTTGAAATTTAAAGGATTTATGGCTTTATATGTAGAAGGCTCAGATGAAAAAGAACCAGATGAACAAACTATGATTCCAGAACTTGAATTAAATCAAGAGGTTAAATTAAAAAAGATTGATCCAAAACAAAGCTTTACTGAACCGCCAAGTAGATATACAGAAGCGAGTCTAGTAAAGGCATTAGAAGAAAAAGGAATAGGAAGACCATCAACATATTCACCAACAATTTCAACAATTTTAGATAGATTCTATATAAAAAAAGAACAAAAACAGCTTGTTCCAACAGATCTTGGAAAAGTTGTAAATAAACTTCTTGTAGAAAATTTTGCAGATATTGTAAATGAAGAATTTACGGCAAATATAGAAACAGATTTTGATAAAATTGCAGAAGGAAAAGAAGAATGGAAAAAAATTGTAAGAGAATTCTATAATCCATTTATAAAAGAAGTTGAAAAGGTAGAAAAAGATTTAGAACATGTTGAGATTCAGGATGAAGTTTCAGATGTAGTATGTGAAAACTGTGGAAGGCTTATGGTATATAAATATGGAAGATATGGTAAATTTTTAGCTTGTCCTGGTTTCCCAGAATGTAAAAATGCAAAACCTATTGTAGAGAAAATAGATATTCCTTGTCCAGTTTGTGGAAAAACAGTTATAGTAAAAAAATCAAAACGAGGAAAAAAATTCTATGTTTGTGAAGATAATCCAGAAAAATGCAATTATATTTCATGGAATAAACCTAAAAAAGGAGAAATATGGACTCCTGAAGAAAATAAAAAAACAGTAAAAAAGAAAATAACCAAAAAAGGAACAAAAAGAAAAAAATAATTTAATAAGAAATAATTAAAAACGATATCAATTTTAAATTGATGTCGTTTTTTGCTATTCACTATTTTTTCTCATAATTTATCAAATTTTTCTATTTACATATACAAATAGATTTTTAAACAATCATGGTATTTTGTAAATAACATAAATGAGATGAACGCCTTAAAGAAAGGTGGTGAGAGAAAATGGATTGGTATGAGGCATTTGTTAGATGGCTAAAAAAATGGTTACAATAAAAGTTTTATAAAAAAATTATAAGCAATAAAAAATATATTGCTTATAATTTTTTTATTATATATAATATAACATAATAAGAATATATAAAAAAAAGAGGAATTGAAATTTTAATATATAAAATTTTAGTTTAGTTTTAATAAAGTAAAATAAAGAAATTGAAGTTATAGGAGAAAGAACTTATGTATGTAGATATTAATTTAAACAAACTTGATTTGTATATGACAATGATAAAATTAGTTTTAATAAATATTTTTACATATTTTATAGCTTTAAAAATCATAAATACTATAGAAAAAAGAAATAAAAATACCTATGAATTGATATATATATTTATATGTACTATTTTTATATTATATATAAGATACAAAATTAGTTATACTATAAGTATTGTAATACAATTAATTCTGTTAAGTTTTATAATTGCAAAACATACATATGAGAAGATTGAATATAGTATATTTATTGTATTAATATCTCTAAGTATTAATTATATATTATTTTTCATAGGAGTAAGTGTATCCTTTTTAGTTAATACTGTGACTAAGATTAATAATGATTATTTTAATTTATTAATTATTTTTGTCACAGAACTTGTTTTAATGCATTTTATAAAAAAGATAAAAAGAATAGAGTATGGTATCTCTTTCCTAAAATCAAAAGAAAACAATGATTTGTTTAATATAATTACATTAAATATTGCAACGATGTTGGTTTATACATTTATTATTGTTGCAAATGCTGCTGATAATTCACAAATTACTAGAAAACTTACAATTTATTTTATAATTATTTCAATAATTATGTTCCTTACAATCAAAAAATCAATCGAAGCTTATTACAAGCAAAAATTGCTTATACAAGATTTAAGTGAAACAAAGAAAGAACTTGAGGATAAGAAAAAGGAAGTTGAAGAGTTAGAAGCAGAGAATTTAAGATTTAGTAAAAAAGCTCATTCTCTTGCACATAAACAAAAATCATTAGAGTTTAAGATTAACAAAATTTTAATAAATTCAGAAATTGCAGAAGAAATAGGTATAGAAAGTGAATTAAAAAATATTTCTAAACAATTATTAGAAAATGCTAAATTACCTAAACTAGACAAAACAGGGATTTATGAAATTGATGATATGTTTGATGTTATGCAAGAAGAATGTAGATTAAATGGAATAGATTTTGTACTACAATTAAAGGGTAATATTTATCAAATGATAAATCATCATATTACAAAAGATGAATTAGCTGTTTTGTTAGCTGATCACATTAAAGATGCAATTATAGCTATTAACCATTCAGATAATTTAAATAAAAGTATTATGGTTAGACTTGGAAAAATAGAAGAGTGTTTTGCAGTTTATTTTTATGATTCAGGAGTAGAATTTCCTAAAAAAGTATTTGATAGTTTAGGTAAGAAGGCTATTACAACTTATTTAAATGAAGGTGGAACTGGAATGGGTTTTATGAATACTTTTGATTTGTTGAATAAATATAGTGCAAGTTTAATTATAGAAAATATCGGAAAACCAAGTAAAGATAATTATACTAAAATTATAAAAATAATATTTGATAATAAGAACAACATATTGTTTAATAATAGTTTTTTTGATAATAAATAAGAATTATTTTTAGTGTAGTTTTATAAGTTTTGTTAAATTTTAATTTTTATAACTACTCAGCAATATATAAAGAGCTGAGTAGCTATAAAAGTAGAAATTTGTAAGATTTTGTCGAACGATTATTCTTTACATATATACTAAAATGTGGTATTATGTAAAGGGTTTGTTTTAAATATTTTAAATAAATATGATATATACAAGTAAATTTATAAATCTAATAAGTTTTATTTTAACAATTATAATCTTTTTTTTATTGTATTTTTTATTCTATAATACTAATCCAATAGAAAGGTCATCAGATTTAATTAGTAAAATTAATAATATTACAGAACAGAAACATGATGAAAAGCAAGAAAATGAGCAGGAGAAAAATAATCTTGGTAATTGGTACATAGAGATTCCATCAATTAATTTATCTGCACCTATTGCAGATGGTACAGATAGTAATACATTAAATAATTTTGTAGGACACTTTATTGAAACTTCAGTAGAAATTGGAAATGTTGGATTAGCAGGACATAATAGGGGATATGAACACAATTATTTCCAAAACTTAAAAAAATTAAAAAAAGGAGATAAAATAATATATATTCATGATACATTTAAAAAAGAATATTCTGTAGATGTAATTGAAATTATTGAAAATTCCAATTGGAATTATTTAAAAGAATCAGAAGAAAACAGAATAACATTAATTACATGTGTAGAAAATGAGCCTAAATATAGAAGGTGTATTCAAGCTGTAGAATTGGATATTTAATGTATAGATAAAATCTTTCTTGAATATATATTAATCAAGAAAGGAGGAGGCTTATAACTATATATAAAAGCCGGAAAGTTATGAAAATTAATAAGAAAATATTTATAATTGTTTTAATTTTGACTATAATTATAGGAATTATAATTTTTAAAAAAATGATTAAAAATACAAAAACAGGTAATAATATGAATAGTCAAGAAATCGTAGATTATGTGTTAAATATTAAATCATATAAATCAAATGTTAATGTACATGTGAATAGTAATAAAAATTCAAATAAATATATTTTAGAGCAGGAGTATAATATTGAAAATGGTAGTGTGCAAACTGTAATAGAGCCATCAAATATTGCAGGTGTTAAAATAACATTAAAAGATGAAATATTAAAAATAGAGAATTCAAGTCTAGATTTAGCATGTATTTTTGAAAATTATAAAGCTCTAGAAGATAATAGTTTAGATTTAATCAGTTTTATAGAAGATTATAGGAATGATGATAAATCTATTGTTGAAGAAAATGAAAATGAAATTATACTAAAAACAAAAAATAATAAAGAAAATAAATATAATCAAAATAAAATATTGTACATAAACAAAGAAACCAAACTTCCTACAAAACTAATTATTCAAGATAATAACCAAAATACGACAATAAACATAAACTATAATAATATAGAAATTAATTAAGTTTTTATATTAATCTACGAATATTCAGACTTTTAAATTATGCTAATAGTAGGAGTGAATAATTATGCAAATTAAAAGAGGAGATATGTATTATGCTGATTTAAGCCCTGTTGTAGGTTCTGAACAAGGTGGAATTAGACCAGTACTAATTATACAAAATGATTTAGGTAATAAATATAGTCCAACAGTAATAGCTGCAGCGATAACTTCGCAAACTAGTAAAACCAAATTGCCAACACATATTGAAATAAATGGTGAACAACAAGGCCTAAAAAACAATTCAGTAATTCTTGCTGAACAAATTAGAACAATTGATAAGAGTAGGCTAAAAGAAAAAATAGGGCATATTGATGATAATACTATTATTAATAAAATTAATAATGCACTAGGTGTTAGCTTTGGATTAGATGAATAATTAAAAAAACAATTACAACTTTGCTTTGCTAAGATTTAATTTTTATATATAAAGAAATTAAAAGTGTAGATAAATACTAAACTTTTAATTTCTTTATAATTTTTGTCTCATTATACAAATTATCTATTTTAGTTTTTCTTAAGTCATATGCAGATTTATAATCGTTCCATATTTGATGGAAATTATCTACATTTTCATTTTCTGTAAAATAAAGTTTCATATATTCTAAATAATAATTCTTTTTGTCTTCGTTTTTTGCATTAATATATTTATTATATAGTTTTTCAATTCTTTCGAATCTTTTTAAATTTTCAGCTAAATAATCTACATAATCTTGACTACATGTAATTTCGTAATAAACATCATCCAAAACAACTTTAATTAATGCTTTAACAATTGTAGGATTATTTTTACCAAGTTTTGCATTTTCTGCAATTTCTTTAAGGACTGATGATGATTGTATTTTCTGATTAGGTTGAGTGTTTTCTATTAATATTTTTATAGTATCTGATATTCCAATGTGTGATTTATATTGACGTTTACTAACAATAGCATCGTATTCATCTGCAACACGAATAATTTGACCTTCATATGGAATGTCTTTTTTTGTTAAACCTTGAGGATATCCAGTTCCATTAAGAGCTTCATGATGATAGTATGGACCTGCAGCATACGGGCGAAGCTTTAAGTCTTTTATACACATTTCATAACCAATCGTAGTATGGGTTTTTATAACTTCATATTCTTCATCTGTTAGTTTTGCGGGTTTTTGAAGTATTTCTGGTGGAATAAAAATCTTGCCAATATCATGTAAATATGCACAAATTGTACAGTATTCAGTAAAACTTTTTGAACAATGTAAATATTCACATATTCTACAAGTAATTGCAGCAACATTTTCGCAATGTTTTCTTGTGAAAACATCAAGTGATCCTAGTGCATTAAGCTGATCCTGCATAGTTTTATCTAAATTATACGACTTTAATGTAGTTCTATCATAAAAATCAAATACTTCTTTTTTCATTTGAATGTGCTCCTTATTGTTTAATTAGAATAATTATATATTAAAAAGTTTTGAAATGCAATAGATTTTTTCTTGAAATTATGATATTATTGGACAAGATAGAAAAAATAAAAAGGAAAAGGATTATGGAATTAAGTTTTAACAATTATATTGCACAGCTTGTTAAAAACCCATATATATTGATAATTACCATTTTAATGTTAAGTGTTATTTTGGTTAATGGTTGGACAGATGCTCCAAATGCAATTGCAACTTGTGTATCTACAAGAAGCATAAGGCCTAAAAAGGCTGTATTAATTGCTGCCATATTTAATTTTTTAGGTGTATTTACAATGACTTTAATTAGTTCCACAGTTGTGCAAACATTATATAATATAGCAAATTTTGGAAAAAATTCTTCATATGCACTTATTGCTCTATGTGCTGGTTTAGTTGCAATAGTTCTGTGGGCAGTTTTAGCTTGGCTTTTTGGAATACCTACAAGTGAAAGCCATGCACTAATTGCTGGAGTATCAGGAGCAGCAATTGCAATTCAAAAAGGGATATCTGGAATAAATTTTGCAGAATGGAAAAAAGTAATATTTGGATTAATTTTATCAGCTGTATTGGGATTTTTATTTGGATATTTAATTACTAAACTTATAGAAAAGATATTTAAGAACTTTGATAGAAGAAAAACATTACCCTTTTTTAAAAAATTTCAAATTTTTAGTGGAGGAGCAATGGCATTTATGCATGGAGCTCAAGATGGACAGAAATTCATAGGCATTTTTTTACTAGCAGTTTCACTTGCAAATGGAACACAAATACAAGGTAGTTTTGCAGTCCCAATATGGCTAATGCTACTTTGTTCAGCAACTATGACTTTAGGAACTTCCATTGGTGGTTATAAAATAATAAAAACGGTAGGATTAAAAATGGTTAAACTTGAAACATATCAAGGAGCATCAGCAGATTTGGCTGGAGCAATATGCTTACTTTTATCAACAGTATTTGGAATTCCTGTAAGTACAACACAAGTAAAAACCACTGCTATTATGGGAGTAGGAGCATCAAAAAGTATAAAAAAAGTTAATTGGAAGATAGTTAAAAATATGTTTTTGGCATGGATAATAACTTTTCCAGCATGTGGAGTTTTGGGGTATGTAATGACTCTAGGTTTTTTGAAAATTTTTATTTAAAGTAGGAGAGGTTAGTATGAAAAATAAAGAATTAAATTATTATGATGAATTTATTAAAAATGTTGATATTTGTTGCAAAATTTCAAATATTTTAAAACAACATACAGAAAATTTTCAAAATGAAAATGCAAAAGAAACTGAAGAAATGGTACATAAATTAGAAAATGATGCAGATTTAAATTTGCATCATATAAAAAATTATTTGGTAAAAGATTTTTTGCCACCAATAGATAGAGAAGATATAATTTTATTAGTTAATAAAATAGATGATGTGGTGGATAATTTAGATGAGGTTATTATAGATTTAAATATTTTTAATGTAAAAGTACTAAGAGAAGATTTTAAAGAATATACACAATTAATAGATAAAGCATGTTTAAAACTTAAGGAAATGATGTCTAATTTCAAAAATTCTAAAAAATATGAAGAAACGAAATCTATTATCATAGATATTAATCATTTAGAAGAACAAGGAGATAGATTGTTTGAGAAATCTATAAAAAACCTTTATGATAATGAAACAAATTCTATTGAAATTTCAAAATGGCATAATATTTATGAATGTGTGGAAAATTGTATGGATTCTTGTGAATGTGTGGCGGATTATGTTGAAGAAATTCTTATGAAAAACGCTTAGGGTTTGAAGAATAATTAGATTTTTAGCTGTGTTAAAATTTAATTCTTTTCCAAACTACCAAAAAAGGTTTTTAATTTATAGCTTAATAAACATATACTTTTTAAACTATAAGTTAATTGTTTTATGAAAGGAAAAGTTTTTATGAATAAAAGTGATGCTGAAAAAAGAATTAATGAGTTAGTGGAAAAAACTTCATATTATGCAAAAATGTACTATGAAGAAGATAAGCCAGAAATAAGTGATTTTGAATATGATATGTTAATGCTTGAGTTAAGAGATTTAGAAAATAGATTTCCTGAATTAGTAAAAAAAGAATCATATACTCAGCATGTTGGAGGAAATGTAAAATCAGGATTTAGTAAAGTAGAACATGAAGTTCCTCTTTTAAGCATGCAAGATATTTTTAGTCTAGAAGAAATAAAAGGATATATTAATAAAATACAAAAACAAGCAGAAGAAAATAATATTGAAAATAAAAGATTTGTTGTAGAAACTAAAATTGACGGTTTAACTGCTTCTTTGGAATACAAAAATGGAATATTTGTTAGAGGCTCTACAAGAGGTAATGGGCTTGTTGGAGAAGATGTTACTCAAAATTTAAAAACTATAAAAAGTATTCCACAAAAACTAACAGAAAATATTGATATAACCGTACGTGGAGAAGTATTTATTAGCTCAAAAGATTTTCAAGAAATGAATTCAAAAAGAGAAGAAGAAGGATTAGAAACTTTTGCAAATGCGCGTAATGCTGCTGCAGGTTCACTAAGACAATTAGATAGTAATATAACAAAAACAAGACCACTTGATATTTATGTATATAATATTCAGAAAATTGAAGGAAAAGAAATTACTTCACATTATGAAGCACTAAAGTATATGCAAAAACTAGGATTTAATGTTAATCCTATAAAAACACTATGTAGTACTTCAGAAGAGGTTATTAAAGCAATTGAAGAAATTGGAAATAAAAGAAATTCACTTTCATTTGGAATAGATGGAGCAGTTATAAAAGTTGATGATTTAAATTATAGAGAAGTATTAGGAACAACTGCAAAAAATCCAAGATGGCAAATTGCATATAAATACCCTCCAGAACAAAAAGAAACAATATTAACAGATATAGTTTGTAATGTTGGAAGAACAGGAGTTATAACACCACTTGCAATATTAGAACCTGTGCAATTAGCAGGATCAACAATTTCAAAAACTACTCTTCATAATGAAGATTTTATTAAAGAAAAAAAATTAAAAATAGGAGATACAGTTGTAATTCAAAAAGCTGGAGATGTTATTCCTGAAATTGTAAAAGTTCTAAAAGAGAGAAGAACAGGAAATGAAAAAGAGTTTAAAATGCCTGAAAATTGCCCTGTTTGCGGAGCAAAAACGATTAGACTTGAAGGAGAAGCGGCAATTAGATGTACTGGAACAGAGTGCCCAGCAAAGCTATATAGAAACCTAGTACATTTTGTATCAAGGGAAGCTATGAATATAGATGGACTAGGAGAAAACATAATAGATCAATTATTAAGTAAAAATTTAATTTCGAATATAGCTGATATATATAAATTATCTTTTGAAGATATAGCATCTTTAAAAAAGAATGGAACAAAATTTGCAACTAATTTAATAAATTCAATAGAAAATAGCAAAAATAATGACTTATATAGATTACTCACAGCACTTGGCATAAATCATATAGGGGCTAAAGCTTCAAAAGTATTAGCAAGAAAATATAAAAATATAGATAATTTATCAGAAGCAAGTTTACAAGAATTGTCAGAGATAGGCGATATTGGACCAGTAATGGCCAAAAGCATAGTAGACTTTTTTAAAGAGGATCAAACAAAAGACCTTATTGAAAAACTAAAACAAGCAGGAGTAAATACAAAAAATCTTGAAAAAGAAGAGTTTGATCAAAAATTTGAAGGGTTAACATTTGTATTAACAGGAAGTTTAGAAAAATATACAAGACAAGAAGCAACTGACATAATAGAAAAATTTGGTGGAAAAGTTTCTGGTTCAGTATCTAAAAGAACTGATTACTTGTTAGCTGGAGAAGATGCTGGAAGCAAATTAATAAAAGCTCAAAATTTGGGAGTAAAAATAATATCAGAAAAAGAGTTTGAAGAAATGATATAGGAAGTAAGATGTGAGAAGTGAGAAGTGAATTCCTACCTTCAACCTCAATTTTAATTAGTAGAGTACTTTTAGGAAAAAGTATATAAAATGCGGAAAAGGAGAAATAATGGATAATTACACTTTTGAAATGATGTACGAAGATTTAAGAAATGGATATCAAATATATTATACATATGTTAAAAATAGATATTTATTATTTAAAACAGCAAAAAATTGCTATACTCAGAAACTAATTTCTAATAATGAAAAAAATCCACATCCAAGACAAACCATGCTTACATTAAAAAGAGTAAAAGAAATATTTCCATTTATGGAAGATATTGAGTATAGAGTTGGTGTATCAGATGTGGAAAACAGATAAAGTTTTTTAATGATATTTAGTTTATTTTTTCTTTATAATATCAAATCTAATAATAGATATTATATTAGTTATTGTAAAAATCGTACAACCAATTGCTCCAGCATATTGTCCAAAATGAATTAAGTATGGAATCCAAACTATTGCTGATAGCAAATTTAATAGTCTTAAAACAAAGTTTTTGAAAATTAGAGCAAGTGGAAAGAAAATACCAGCAAGTAATGGTAAAATATCCCATAATGAACTAAAGGTTATAGTCAAAACACAACATGGGATAAGTACATATAAAATTATTAACCATATAGGATATTTTGAATAATTTTTTTCCCAAAAGTAATTAATTAATGATTCAGTAACAAATATTATTTGAACAATCATTCCTGCATATGCATGTAAAAGACCAAGAGATAAAGCCACACAAATATTTCCTGCAGCAAAGAATAAAAGCGTTTTGCTTTTATTATTAAGATTTATACCTATTGCATTCAATAAAGTTCCAATTGGATTTATCACTTGTGAAATAATTTGAATAGAGTTCATTATTAGTACCTCTCTTTCTAGATGTTGATTTTATCATAATATAAGAAAATGCACAAGTGCAATAATGAATAAATGGCAAAAACAGTTATAGTAGATTAGAATGAAAATAATGAAGAATAAATTGTAAAAGGAAGAAAAAATATGAATAAAAGAAAAGTTGTAACATTATGTGGTTCTGTTAAGTTTTGGGATAAGATACAAGAAATGTATGAAAAATTAGAGCTAGAAAATAAGTATGTAGTAATAGGGATTACACCTCATGTAATGAAACGTGATTTTACAGAAGATGAAGAAGACACATTAGATGAATTGCACAAAATAAAAATAGATTTATCTGATGCAATTTATGTTATAAATGTGAATGGATATATTGGTAAAAGTACAAGAGAAGAAATAGAATATGCAAAACAAAAAGGTAAAGAAATAATGTATTTAGAAAACATTTAAGAATATATAAAACATTTAAGGGGGAATTATTATATGAAAGTAGCTATTGGTCAAGATAGCCATAAGTTAAAATATGGAAATGAAAAAAAATTAATATTAGGTGGAATAGAATTTGAAGATGATTGTTATCTAGAAGGAAATAGTGATGCAGATGTAGTTTTACATGCGATTACAAATGCTATTTCTGGAATAACTTGTAAAAACATTATAGGAAAAGTTGCAGATGAAATGTGTAAAAATGGGATAACAGATAGTGAAGAATATTTAAAAGAAGCTCTTAAATATTTAGAAAATAAAATAATACATTTATCAATTTCAATTGAATGTAAAGTACCAAAAATAACTCCTAAAATTGATGAAATGAGAAGAAATATAGCAAGAATGTTAAATATAGACGAAAAATGTGTTGGAATAACTGCAACTTCAGGAGAAGGATTAACTGAATTTGGAAGAGGTAATGGAATAAGTGTTTTTTCATGTATTACAGTAGATTAGTAAAATGAGGATGTGAAATAAATGAAAGAAATATATATAAAAGCTAGAGGAAAGGTTAATTTAAATTTAGAAATTCTTGACAAAAGACAAGATAATTATCACAATTTAAAATCTGTATTTCAAAAAATAAACTTATATGATGAAATGTTCATTAAAAAAATAAATAATAATAAATTAGAACTACAAACTAATATTGAAAGCTTAAATAATAGTGATAACATTATTTATAAAGCATATGAAAAGCTAAAACAAAGATACAAAACTATTACAGGACTTAGTGTTGTATTAAATAAAAGAATACCAATGCAAGCAGGCTTAGGTGGAGGAAGTACAGATTGTGCAAGTTTTATAATAGCTATTAATAAGCTATTTGATTTAAAACTTACAAAGCAAGAAATAATAGATATTGGAAAAAGTTTAGGAGCAGATGTTGTGCCTTGTTTATATAATACGGCAGTAATAGGTGAAGGAATTGGAGATGTAATAACAAAAATAAAAACTGATTATAAATACTATCTAGTAATAATTAAACCTAATATATCATGTAGTACTAAAGAATTATTTAAAATACTAGATGATAATAAACATAGAGAAATAATAGATAAAACAGATGAAATAGTTAAGGCATTACAAAAAAAAGATATAAAATCAATTGCGAAGAATTTATTTAACAGATTTGAATATGTTATGCCAGATAAAGAAATATTCCAAAATATAAAAGAAGAATTAATGGTTAATGGTGCGATTGGAGCTTCAATGACTGGTTCTGGTTCATGTGTATTTGGAATTTTTGAAAATAAACAATTGGCAAAAAAAGCTTATAAATCAATAAAACAAAAACATGAAGCATATTATTGTATATCATATAATTCACAAAAGGAGGAAATGTTTTGAAAAATAATAAAAAAGTTACAGCAATAATTTTAGTTGCAGGAAATAGTACAAGATATGGACAAAATAGAAATAAAAATTTTGAAATAATAAATGAAAAAACTGTTTTAAGTTATAGTTTAAATGAATTTGATAAGAATCAATATATTGGTAACATAATTATAGCTATTAAAGAAGATGAAAGAATAATAGTAGAAAAGATTGTAAATGAAGAAAACCCTACAAAAAAAGTTGATTTTGTAATTGGTGGTAATTCGAGAAAAGAATCTGTTTATAATTGTATAAACTCAACAAATTCAGATATTGTAATTATACATGATGGGGCAAGACCTATGATAAAACAAGAATATATAAATAAATGTATTGAGAGTATGGATGAATTTGAAGGAGTTACTATTGGTGTAAAATCCAAAGACACAATTAAAATAACAGATGATAATGGAATTGTAATTAGCTCAACAAATAGAAGCAATACATGGATTGTTCAGACTCCACAGTGTTTTAATAGAAATACTTTATTACAAATGCACCAGAAATATGCTAATGAGGATGCAACTGATGATTGTGGCTTGCTAGAAAGAGATAATTATAAAATTAAAATGTTAGAAGGAGATTATACCAATATAAAAATTACTACATATGGAGATTTAAATATTGCAAAAGAATTTATTGGTATTTAAAAATAAGGAGGCTCTTATGGAAAATTATATAAAAATTGGAATTGGTGTAATAGTTTTAAATGGAAACAAAATCTTATTAGGACATAGAGCTAAAGACAGAAAAGATACTGGTGGAATATATGAAACTGATTGTTGGACAATACCAGGAGGAAAACAAGAATATAATGAAACATTTTTTGAAGGTGCAAAACGTGAAATAAAAGAAGAAACGAATTTAGATATTGACGATTTAGAATTATTTGGTATTGCAGATGATATTCAACCTGATAGACATTATTTATCAATACATATTATTGCAAATAAATATAGTGGAGAATTAAAAGTTATGGAACCTACTAAAGAAGACGAGTGGAAATGGTTTGATTTAGATAATTTACCTGAAAAAATATACTCGCCTTCAAAAAAATTCATAGAAGCATATAAAAAAAGATAGCAAAAAGGGGAAGCAAAAAGGGGACACCTTCCAAAAACAGGAGTAATTTAGAAGAACTAAAAATTAAGAGATGATGAATCTGATTTTGGAAGGTGTCCCCAAAATGTAATTGGAGGAAAATAGTATGCAATATATAAATTCGAATAAACTAAACAAAATTAATCTTAATAAAGATAATTTCTATGTTTTAATTGATTTTGACAGAACAATAACACAAGGAGGAAGCATAAGTAGTTGGAATATTTTAAATTATTCAACATTATTAGGACCAGATTTTAGAAAAAAACGTAAGGAAATACATAAACCAAAGCCAAATGGTGATGATAAAATTAAGATAGAGTATTATGAAGATAAATTTAAAAAATATTTAAAAATACAAGAAGATTTTAATTTAAATGATATAATAATAGATGATGTTGTTAGAGATGTTCCTTTGGTTTTTCGTAATCATGCAAAAGAATTCTTTTCAAAAATGTATGAACTAAAGATTCCTGTAATTATAATATCTTGTAGTATAAAAAATATATTAGAAAAAGTATTAAGGGTGCATAATTGTTACTATGATAATATAGAAATATATTCAAATTATTATGATTATTCTGAACAGAGAAATCATATTTATAATATTACACCTTATAGTAAAAATAAAATATCTTTTTCAAAAAAAACAAACAAATTGATTGAAAATAGGAAATATATAGTTTTATTAGGAGATAGGGTAGAAGACATTAAAATGGTATCAAAAGACAAATTAGAGAATACTATATCATTTGGCTTTTTGGATGAAGATAAAGGAATAGAAAAAAATCTGGAAAAATATAATTCTAATTTTAATGTGGTTTTGACAAATGACTCAGGTTTTGAAGATGTAATAAAGATATTAAAAATTTAAAAATAAAAATGGAGGAAATCTAATTTAAATGATAATATATAATAAAGATAAAATAGAACAACTAAAAAAAATATTAAACAATGATTTTTATATATTAACAGATTTTGATGGAACTATAACTAAAGGGTCAAATAATAGTACTTGGGCAAGTATTTTTAAAAATGAAAAAGTATCAGATGAATTTATACAAGAATGTACAAAGATATATAATTATTACCATAAATATGAATTAAATAATGAGATATCGATAGAAGAAAAAAGCAAAATTATGGAAGAATGGTATAAAAATAATATAAAAACATTAGAAAAGTTTAGTATTACAAAAGAAATAATTCAAAAATCTGCTGATACTGTTAAATATTTGCTATTCAGAGATGGAGCAAAAGAGTTTTTAAAAGATATGTATGAAAAGAGTATTCCTGTAATAATTATTTCAGCAGGAGTAGGAGATATTATAGAACAAGCTCTAATAAATGAAAAATCTAATTATGAAAATATATCTATTTATTCAAATTTTCTAAAATATGAAAATGAAAAAATTGTTGGAACAAAAAGCAAAGAATTGATACATCCATTAAACAAAAACGAAATAATAATGTCAGATGATCTTAAAGCAAAGATTTCAAATAGAAAAAATATATTACTTTTTGGAAATAATTTATATGATATAAAAATGACTAATAATGAAAAAAATGTATTTAAAATAGGATTTTTGGATGAAGACATAGAAGTAAAATTAGAAGCTTATAAAGCTTTCTATGATATAGTTTGCACAGACAATTCATCATATTTTGATTTGAAAAAAACATTATGGGGACACCTTCCAAAAACAGGAACATTTTAGGAGGAAAAATAAGAATGAATATTGATAATTTTAAATATTCTAAGATTAATCAAAGAGAATGGGACAAAATAGCAGAGGCTGGTTGTGAATGGACTAAACCAATATCACATGAAAAGCTTATAGAAAATAAAAATAATGATTTTAAATTATATATTTCTCCATCTATACCAATTCCAAGAGATTGGTTACCTG
>CAMZHI010000006.1 GCA_947306755.1 uncultured Clostridia bacterium
GATTTTTTTCGTCTTTTTAATTTATAATCCATTTCTAACCTCCTCCTACAAAATTTGCAAAAAAACAAAAAGGGAACAAAAAGGGGACACCTTCCAAAAACATGAAGATGTTTTTGGAAGGTGTCCCCTTTTTGCTTACTCTTTTTTCTTCCCATTTTACATCTTCTCTTATTTTTCTAAAATATATCTATAACTTGTTTTACCACTCATTACTGAGAACCAAGCCTTTTCATTTTCAGGTTCGCTATAATATAAAATAGGTTTGAATAATTCTTCTGATACTTTAAGAATTTCTCCAAAATCTTTTACATGTACTACTTCTAATCCTTCATCATTTGGTTTTGTACTTACTTTAACTATTTTATCTTGACAGATTCTTAAGATTCTATTAAGTTCATATTTGTATTCATTTCTAATAGTATTTTTTACTTTCGCTTTTATTGCATATCTTAATAGCGCAATTTCACCAGCTATAAGTATTAAATTAAAGATTATTAATAATGCATTTGATTTCTCAGAAGCATTGTATTGTTTTGAAATATATTCAGTGTTTTCTATATTATTATCTCCTGTAATCTTTGTGGTTTTTTCTGCAAGATTAATATTTACAATTGGCTTTATTTCATTTGTAATATCTTTTTCTTCTATATTAGTTGAAGTTTGTACCTTTAATATAACCGTATATTTAGCATTAATTGACATTCCTAATTGTTGTTTAAAACTATTAATTAAATCATTTTTATCTTTTAAATCTAATAGAATAATTTCATTTATTGTTATATTATTTGATACTTTCTCAAAATTTTTTTCATCAAGCAAAGTTTCTTCTTTATCCCAAATCTTTTGTTCTTCACCATCTTTTGTATAAAATGCTTGCATTTTACCTATAATCGAATAATTGTATTTAACTTCAGTTTCTTTATCTGCTAGATATTCATAGTTTAGATTTAATTTTATATTATCTATTAAATCTGTAACATAAGCTAAATCTTTATTTTCAACTTCTTTATCTGTTAAATATTTATTTGATATTAAATTAATTTGATAATCATAATTAAATTTATTAGTGTATTGATATATTTGTTTATTTGTTAATGACATTTTTTCATGGTGAAACTCTATTATAAGGTTACTTAAAGAGAATACTATTAAAATAATTAAAATAAGTATAATTACATATTTAGTTGATTTACGTATTTTGTATTTTTCTCTAGTATTCATTTTTTCTCCTTTCTTTAGTTTTTTTCTATTGCCCTGTTTCTACTTTTATCATTTCTTCTTCTGTTTTTAATTTATTAAACCATAGAGCTGGATAACCTAAATATTTTATTTTAAATATTACTTTTCCTATTAATTGATTTTCATTTACCTCATCTTTATCAGGTGCATTATTTTTGTCACCTTTTGTAACAAAGAAAAAATCGCCATTTTTTTGTTTTTTCTCTACTATTCTATGAACTACAGTATATCCATCCATTTTATATTCTATTATATCTCCAACATTAACATCATTTGCTTTACATTTTTTTATTATGGCTATATCTCCAGTAAATAATTCATCTTCCATACTTCCAGTTGCTATAGATATTGGTTTTATTGGAAATAGTCCTAGTGCAAACCAAATTGCCAATATTATAATGATTATAAGTGGAATGATGTTTCCTGGGTTTGTATTGATTATCTCCTGCCTATCTTTTTTTGGAGTTAATATATTTTTTTCATATCTTATATACAAGAATAGTATTGTCGGAATAACAGTATCTAATATTGCTGTCATTGCCCATGGTGAATTAGGTAATATTGGCGAAATCCAATAATATAGATTAGTAATAAATTGGTATATCATTGCAGGCATTGCATCACTATATATTGCTGTATATGAAAACAATATATTTTTTGCAATGCTTGGTATTATAACTTGTGATACATATTTAATAATAGATAAAGTTGCATAAGTATGTCCTATGAATTTACCATATTCAATATCAATTAAGATATATATAATTGCTATTATAACTGCAATTTTAACTTCATCTTTTTTATATACATTATTAATTAATTTATATCTTATAAATTCTTTTGCACAAATTGGAATACCAAGAATCCATATGTTTTTTATAAGTCCAATAAAACTCGTGTTATATGGGTTTCTTCCAAATGTTACAAATAATCCTGATACCATATATACTATGATATAAACTAGTACTGCAACTGTAGTATATTGTATTATATTTCTTTTCAACTTTTTGTTTTCAAAACTTTTCCTCATAGAAATGGCAAGTATTATTGATAGTGCTCCCCAAAACAAAGGATTTATAACATATAAATATAATCCATTAATATCATGTATTTTTGATAAAAATCCATATATTAAAATAATTATAACAAGAAAAATTGTCGCTAATTTTGATTTTTGCATTTTTTCCTCTTTAATTTTTTATCGAATAAAATTAAGTATACTATTTTCCTAAAAGGTAATGCATACTTACATTACCTTTTAGGTTAAAATTTAAGTATCTGTGTGTGTTAAAGTTGGTGCTGTTTTAGTTGCTGTATCTTGACTATATGTAAATGTTATAGTAAATGCTTGTTGATGATTTGTTGAATTACCAAACGAAGGAACAGTATCATCCCATTTAACTAAAAATTGTGCTGTACATGTTCCATTAGTTTTGTGTATAACATCTGTATTAATTGTTATTGGATCATTTGTTGGTGAAGTAACAATTAATCCATTGCTTGCTCCACTAACTTGGAAACCAGTTAATTTTGCATCTAATGTACCTGTATTTTCTATAACTGTTTCAAGTAAAACTTCATCTCCTGGATAATCAAGATTTACTGTAACTGTAGCAGTTTGAGAGTGAGATACTCCTGTAGTAGAGGCTGTACCTAAACTTACTGTACCTCTTGTATTTGCAACTTCTGCTCCTTTTGATCCATCATTTGCAACTTCATATAGTTTTGTACCATTTGTAAAATGTACATTCCATCTTACATCTGCACCAGTAGCAGTTCCACTTACAAGTAATTGAGTTTGAAAAGCTGCATAACCAACTGCTAATGCTAAAAGTAAAATGGCCAATACTATTATAGCACGACTCTTTTTGTTAGATTTTTTCATTTATAATCTCCCTTCCTAATTTTATTCACATTCTATATTATATTGTTTTTTGCGTAAATTCAACAACATTTTTATGTCATTTTTATTACATTTATGTTACATCTTGTTAAAAAAATGTAATTATAATTTAAAATAATTGTAATTGAGTTTTATATATAATTATGCTATAGTAGAATTGGTTGTATTTTACTAAAGAATATGAAAGGATATTATAATATGGAAACACAAAATGATACTACATCTTTAAATAATTCATCAACAAATAATGAATTCATAACTACTATAAATAATAATTGTATTGAATCTAATAATGTTTCAGAAGATAATAATTGTCTTATAGTTTCTGAATTATCAAAAAAAGTATATTTACCTTATTCAAAAAAGGAAATTCTAGATTATTTAGAAAAATATCCTGAACAATACAATTCTTTTTCAGATGTTGTAAGTCAAGAATTTATTTGTCCTCTTGATCTTTATATTAAACATCCTGTATTTTCACGTTTTAAAGAAGCATATTATCTAATTCGTGATAGAGAAGCAAAACCAGTATTAGATGCTATAAAAATAGCGCTAGATGTTATGTTTAACTATGATTTAAATCCTGCAATTATCGCAGCATGTAAATCTCAGGCACAATTAGAGAATTATTTAATGTGTTTAAAAAATAAAAATTTAAATAGTTTTAAAGACTTTGAAATAAGATTTGAAGTTGCTCCATTAAACCTTTCTACTTAAAAAAGGGAGCAAAAAGGGGAAGCAAAAAGGGGACACCTTCCAAAAACATCTTCATGTTTTTGGAAGGTGTCCCCTTTTTGCTTCCCCTTTTTGCTTCCCCTTTTTGCTTCCCCTTTTTGCTTTCCCTTTTTTCTTAAGATGTGAAACATGTCTTATATACTAGGATTTTATTATTTTGCACAAAGCTTTTCTTTTATATTTTCGTATTTATTTTCTCCAATGCCATTAACATTTTTTATATCTTCAACAGATAAAAATTTACCATTTTTATTTCTATATTCTATTATTTTTGATGCTAGTGATGGGCCTATTCCAGGTAAATCTTGTAATTCTTGTTTTGTTGCTTTATTAATATTTAATATAGTACTATCAGATGAATTTTCGAAATTTTCTAAAATGTTTTCTCCGCTTTCATTGCTAATAATGTTTTCCCCTAAATCTCCTATATCAGAATTATTTGGAATTTTAATTTTAACCCCATCTTCTAAAACATATGCTAAATTAACTCTAGAAATATCTGCATCTTCTGTTAATCCTCCAGCTTTATTAATTGCATCTTCTATTCTTGCTCCTTCTTCTAACTTAACTATTCCAGGCATTTTAACAGCCCCTGTTATATGAATAATAATTAAATCTTTTTCATCAGTTTTATTACCTAAATTGCTATTTGTTTGATTTTCTTCAACTAAAATATCATCCTCTAACTGTGGGGGTTCTAACCTGCTATTATAAAAATATATGGTTATTAATACTAACACCATTATTCCAATAATTGTAATAATTTTCTTTTGTTTTAAATTTAAACTATACAATAATTTTTTCCTCCTTATTATATGATTCAAATAACACAACTACAATTATAAGAAATTTTTTAACATGATATAAATAATATTTTAAATAGATTAATACAAAATAATTAAACAATGTAAATATAAATTTTAGATTTTAAATAATTTAGTTGAAAGTTAGAATATTAATTACCTTCTAACTTTCAACATTTTTTATTGATAATCTTTTCCAATAATGATTGTTAAATCAACTTTACTTGTGCTTGTTGATTTACTTTGTAAATTTTCAGTATGAAGTAATGTTTTAATAGTTTCTATTACTTCACTAGATACAGAAGTTTTATTAATTATTAGAGTTTTACTAACATTATTTTCTGAAGTTCCTGTTTTTGAAATAATATATCCTTCATTTTCCAATGCTTTTTTTGCTTTAGAGAACACTTCATTATCTCCACATCCATTAAGTAACTCTATCTTTATTTTTTTATTAATTGAATCAGATGTTTTTTTATTATCGTTCGAATCGCCATCCACTTCACTACTTTCCTCATTTTCTCCTATGCTATTTTGTTCTGCAAATAAGCTATCAACTAGCTCTTTTGTTTGTTTTTCATTATATGAAAAAAATGATAAATTATATGGTCCAAAAGATGTTGGATTTCCCGGAATAGTTTCTGCATGTATGTTTTCTGTATCAAAATCTAGTAAATATGGAATATAATCCTTCATTAAAGTCCAATTCGTAATATTAGTTTGAACATTTTCTTTAAATATATCAATAAATGTACCTATCTTAGTAATATTTTTTATTTGGATCATTTGTTTAGCAACTATTTTTAAAAACTCTCTTTGTGTTCTCATTCTACCTAAATCATTGTTTCCATATGAACTAGGATAAGATGATCCATTATTATTATGTCTAAATCTTACAAGCCATTCTGCTTGTTCTCCATTAAGCTTTTGATATCCTTTTTTTAAATGTATATATAAATCTTGAGAGCTATCATCATAATCCATATCAATAGGTACATCATATTCAACACCACCTATTGCATCTACAAGTTGTACTAAAGCATTATTACTAACCACCACATAATATGTTATATTTAAACCTGTAATCTTATTTACAGCAGCTAAAGTTTTTTCTGGACTATTATCCTTTTCTTTTGTTTTAGTTTGATATAATGCGTTTATTTTATCATAAGAAGTTGCCTTATTCTTATTTGTTCCAACAAAAGTGTCTCTCGGAATAGATAGTAAAGTGGCTCTTTGAGTTTTAGGATTATATGATGCTACAATAATTGTATCTGTTAACTTAACCGAAATATCTTCGCTTACACCCATTATTAAAACTGTAAATGGATCTAAATTTTCTAGTTTTTTAGGATCTTGTCCCATAGCTGTTTGGATTATCCCTTTAACACCCCATCCATTTTTATATGTGCTATAGCCAACAAATCCGCCTATAAACATTATCATCATTATTAGTATAAATAAAAGCATTTTTAATACAATATGCTTCTTTTTCTTTGTTTTATTATTCTTTCTACTCATTTATTCTTTGCTTCTTTCTTTGATTTTTAAATTAAAACTATAGGATGAATTATAACAAATTTTTACTTAAAAGGCAATACTCTTTTAGTCACTATATTATTATTGTATAATGCTTTTGTAATTACAGACTCATCAATAACGCTAGAAATCACAGTATTTCCTTTAACAGATTCTATAATAAATATTATTGTAAGTATACTATAAATTATAATAAGTGATTTTAACAAACCATAAATAATTCCACCTGCTTTATTAAACTGTTTAATAATTGGAATTTTTGATATAAGATCTAATATCAAACTAAGAATTATAATTATTATCCTTATTAAAATAAAAACTACAATAGCTGTTATTATTTCAACAATTTTAATTGAAATTACTTCTGAAGTACTCTCTAGCGCTCTGTTTTTTGCTTCATTAGTTTTTTCTGTAATAGTATTCATAATATATTTTTGTATAAAATTATGATTTTTATCTGATATTGTTTCATTTTGATTAGTGTTTTCATCTGATTGCTCATAATCTATAAAATAATTATTGTCAATAATGCTTGTTTTAATTTTTTCATCAATTTGTGTGTGTTTTATTATCAAATAGGAAACTGGCTTAACTAAAATTACAGTTGCAATTAAAGCAATAAAAAAAGCAAAAATGCTAAAAGTAATCTTTATAAAACCCTTTTTATATCCAAAAAAAATGTTTAATCCTATAATTATTACTAGTATTAAATCAATTATAATACCCATATTATATTCATTTCCTTTCAGAATTTCAAATTTGTTAGATACTTATAATTTTATAATATGAATTCTATCTTTATATATTATAATTGCTAAATTATCTGATAATAACACATTAGTTATTTCTTGTTTAGATGTGTATTTTTTTATAAGCATTCCCTTTGTATTAATAAAATACATTTCTGTTCCAACATTAATGCCAACAATATCTTTATATGTATACATTTCTTTTATAACTTCTTCTATATTGTATACATTTTTATTATTGTTTGATGTATTTATGATATTGACAGAAGATTTAGAACTAAAAACTCCTGTATCTTCCCCTTTAATGTAAACTATATCCTCTTTTAAATCACAAGAAACAAAAGTTATATTTTTTTCTATATCAAGTTTATTTTCTATGTTATTTTGCATAATTGCTTCAATTGTGTTGTTAAATACACATGTTAAAATTCCCTTTTCTTGATAATTAATATTTAATATCATTTTTGAATCATCAGCAGAATATGTATATATTATAGATTCATCAGGATTCTCCAAAGTCTTATCTACTGAGATAATTTTAATAGTTGATTGTATTAATGCACTTGATGTATCTAGCTCTGAAAATGCAATATATTTATTGTCATAAGAAATTGTCACATCTGTTACTCTTGATGAAGATAAATAATTTTTTAAAACAATTTTTCCATTTTGATCTAATAGTGTAATTATAGATTTATATGTTGTATCTGTTGTAACAACTGCAACATATCCATTTGGATTCATTGATATTTGCAGAATCTCACCATCTAAGTGTTGCTTCCATAAAAATGTTTTATCAAAAATTGTACAGATATTTTGTCCATTTTTTTCTGCAATTGCTAAATAGTTACCATTTGAGTCAAAAATGGCAGAATTAATATCTACTGATATATTTGTAGCTTCTTGACCTGATGAATTATAAATTTTAAGATTTTTATCATTTAAAATACATATATTGCTTCCATAGCAGTAAATTTGGTTGTTTTTATTTGTGTCTAAATCTATACTTGATACATCAGACGTTTTAACATCTTTTCTTAATATATTAATATCAACCCACTTTCTAAATTTCTGCTCATTAAAATATATTATTACAAGTGTAATAATTGTAATTATTATTAACACTAATGTACTAATTTTTATTGCTTTTTTTATCATATTTTCTTTTTCAAAATAAAAATCCTTTAATTTATTTTTCACTTTTGTTCACATTCCTTTCATTTGACATTATTTTATCAAATGATAAATTAAATAGCAAGTCAATTGATTTATTAATTCTCATTTTAAAATTAAAATAGAATTAAAATAATTTGAAAAATACCAATATATCCAAACATTGGAAATAATACTCTTACCAAATTAGCAAATCCAATATTTGCAACAAACACACTAACTAAACATATTAAAAAAGCAAAAATTTTATATTCTTTATTAGTTTTACTAACATTATTTAAAAATCCAGCTCCTATTGAAATTGCTGTTGTAAAAATAGCTATAAGAATTATCAATCCATACATTCTACTTATTTTTGGAAAATTGTTTTTTATAACATAAACAACTGGCATATCTAAATTTGAAAAACTTGTATCTACATTAACCAAAAGAAAAAATATAAAAATTGATATTATTGAAATTATAATTGATGTTGCAATAGATATACTTATTATCTGTCTCCTATTTTTAAAAAAATCTTTAAGATTAATTAAAACAGGTATTAATAAAATTAAATTATAACTTGCATAAACTATTGATTGTATAATCCAGTTAAAGTTTTGATTTATAATAACATTTTCTCCTATTTGATTTATATTTATAAATTTCAAATTATAAATTCCAACACATATAATAAAAAAAATCAAAACAGGTATTATTATGCTATTTATTTTTGCTATGTTTTTGATATTTCCTAAAAATACACTAAAACAACTTATTGTTAAAAATATTGATCCTATGCTTCTATTTATTCCGATATTCCTGACTAAAATATGCTCCAAATCCTGAAATCATAATAAAAAAAGTAATTAATAGAAAAATATTAATAGCATTATTAATTATTTGACTTAAATTAAAATATATATTCTTTTTTAGTTTTGGTGTTATAAATTCAAGAAATTCTTTATATGTTTTTATGTCTTTTACTCTTATAATATTTAGTGTTTTATATATAACTAATCCCATTAAAATATTGCAAACTATAATTCCAAATATCCCCTTTATTCCATATCTATAAAAAAACAAATAAATTTCTTGGCCGAGATGCAAAACCAGCACCTATTATCGCTCCAATAATTGTAAAAATAATCATAAAAAACCTTTCAAGTTTTGGATAATTAGAATAACTTGATAAATTTAGCTGTAAATTGTAACAAAAAAATCCACTATTTATTATATTCCATAAATAGTGGATTTATTATTTGTATTTTATTTTTTTCTTCTTCTAACTTGCCATACTATGATTCCTATAATAATAATTACAATTGGCACTGCAAATATTATAATTCTAATATTTCTATCTTGAGCTGCAGTTGCAGTATATACTACAGTTCCTGTACTTTTTCTTGCAGTAATATCTTCTGGTCTATCTACTAAATATGCTATAGAATTTAAAACGACATCTCTGTTACTACCATAACTTATAGCAGGTGTTCTTCCTATTAAACTATCTGATATAAATATATTTTCTCCAAAAATAATCAATTTAGAAACAATTTCTTTTTGATTATTTTCTTCATCAGCTTCTTTAATTGTCTTTTTTAATTCTGCTCCTACTATAAATTCTTTTGATTCCTCATCATCTGCTTTTTCATTTGATGAGTTTTGGAAATTAGTTCTAAAATAAGCTCCTTCTGTTGTTTTTAAAAGTTCTTGTTTTTCTACTTTTTGTTCTTCAAGTTTATCTTCATTAATATTTATTTTTGTAGGATTTATCAAAACAGCACCGGCACTATTATTTACATCTTTTAAAATATTTGAATATTGTGTTTTAGGAATTATTATATCTGGAATTATATCTGTTGAATTTCTAAGCATATTGTCTGGATTTGTTTCTCTTATAACCCCAGTGTCAAACGGATTTACAGAGTATAAACTCAATATTTTATTTACATTTGTTAAATTTTTGCTTTGTGTTTGTGCTGCATTAAACCACAAAATGTTCTTTCCTGAATTTATATAATTAATAATAGCATCTGTTGCAATACTATCAAAATCTTTTGAAGGAGTTGTAATAACTAATGTATCACAATCTTCTGGTACATTACCTGTAGTTAATATGTTTAGTGTTTTAACTTCACTAACTTCATTTTCAAAAAAAGCATTTAAATAATTCATGTTTTGTTGTAAAGAAAAAGCATCACTATATCCCTCTAAAAAATAAATATTTGGTATTTTGTCACTTATAACCGACATAATAGAACTTGTTAGTTTTTCTTCAGCTATACTAATTGTTTCATAAGTGTTCATATCATATGTTACTAAATCATTTTCAGTTAATACTTTTGATTTTTCACCACACTCAACGATAATCCCTTTTGTATCTTTATCAATACCATACTTTTGAGATAAATCTGGTCTATTATTTATATCCACCGCTTCTGCTATAATGTTCTCATTTGCTTTCTTATATTGTTTGGCTAATTCTAAATTTGAATCATCGTTGTCATATCCAACAAAATATATTTTAACCTCTTTATTTATATCTTTTACTTTTTCTTTACTCTCTTTTGTTAAAGAATTTATTTTATCTTGGCTTAAGTCAATAGGTGTTAATTCCATTTTTTGCATAAATATATTTACTGTAATAAACATAACAATAATAATTGCAACTAATAAAAGTGTTTTAGTGCCATCAATCAGCCATCTTCTTTTAAGTGCTTCTATAAGTCTACTTGATTTCTTTTGTTTAATTTTATTTAAGCTTTTTTCAGTTTTGTTTTCTTTCAATTTAACTCTCCTCCTATTTCACCATTTTTCTTCTTTGCATTAATATTATTGTTAAAGATAAACACATCAATATAAATGTTAAAAATGTAACTGTATCTGCAATATCAATTTGTCCTCTTGGAAATTTAGCAAATAGGTTTATTAATGATATATTTGCAAAAGAACTACCAAATTGAGGCAAAAACCAATTTAGAATAAAAAATCCAATTGTAATTATACCTGCAACTATTTGATTTTCTGTAATACTAGATGCAAAAATACCAAAGGAAATATAACTCATTCCCAATAATAAAAATCCTAATTGAGTGACTAATGCTGTTGAAATATGGGGTTTTCCAAAATACATTAATATAGCAAAATATAAATATGTGCACACCTCAGTAATTACTAGTATTAATGTTGCTGCTATAAATTTTCCTATTATTAATTTGGTAATACTTAATGGAGATGTAAGTATCAATTGTTCTGTTCCATTTTTTCTTTCTTCTGCAATTGTTCTCATTGTAAGAATTGGTGTTATAAAAGTTAGTATTGTAGCTCCAGAATAAAAGATATATTCAAAATTTGTACTTTTATAACTAAATACATCTGTATAAAAGAATATACTAAACATTATTAAAAATAAACCTATAAATACATATCCAATTGGTGATAAAAAATAATTCTTTAATTCTTTTTTAATAACTGCTCTCATTATTTATCATCTCCTTCTTTAATTATTTCCATAAATGCATCTTCTAAAGTTGTTTCAGGCTTTTTCATTTCTAAAATAGTAATATTTTGTTTAGCAAATTCACTAAATATTAATTTATTAAGATTAATTCCTTCATTTGCTTTTATTTCATATTGTTTTGTACCATCTTCATTTGCCTTTAACAATGTAATTGATGAAACATTTTCAATTTTCATACTATCAACTTTATTGTCAGTATCTTCTACTGTAACATAAATAGAATTATTTGTAGAAACTTTGCTTTCCAAATTTTCTGGGGTATCTATTGCTACTATTTTTCCTTTATTAATAATGATTACCCTATCACATATTTGGCTTACCTCTGATAAAATATGTGAGCTTAAAATTACTGTATGTTTTTTACCTAAATTCTTAATCAAACTTCTTATTTCCGTAATTTGTTTTGGATCTAATCCTACAGTTGGTTCATCTAATATTACAATTTTTGGATCAAATACTATTGTTCCTGCTAAACTTACTCTTTGTTTTTGGCCTCTAGATAGATTTTTAATAAGTTTATTTTGCATTGATTCTAGACCCACTTCTTTAAGTACAGCTTGTACTCTGTCTTTTTTTTGTTTTCTGTCTATCTTGTGTAACTCTGCCATATATGTCACAAATTCTTTAACTGTTAAATCATTATAAAGTGGTACTCCCTCTGGCATATATCCCATTTGCCCTTTTGCTTTATTTGGTTTTTTAATTGTATCATAGCCATTTACTATTATATTGCCCTCTGTTTGTTCAATATACCCTGTAAGCATATTCATTGTTGTACTTTTTCCTGCACCATTTGGACCTAAAAAGCCAACTACTTCTCCATCATTAATAGTAAAGCTAATATCATTTACGGCTACAAAGCTTCCGTATTTTTTTGTGACATTTTTTACTTCAATCACAAGTCACTCCTCCTAACCTTTTTAATTTAAGCCTATATTATCATTTTATAAATGCAATGTAAATATATTTCACAAAATATTCACAAAAATTTCCATTGTGCTACTTGACTTTGAGCTAAATATATGTTATTATAGTTTATGTTGATTTGATATGGGCCAGTAGCTCAGTTGGATAGAGCACAGGCCTTCTAAGCCTGGGGTCAGGGGTTCGAATCCCTTCTGGCTCACCATATGAAATGTGCGAGGCATAAGAGCCTCGCATTTAATAATTAATTATGAAAAATTAATAGTGAATATATAATATGCAAAAAACACATATGTACTATTCACTATTAATTTTTAATTATTCATTATTCATTAATCTTTTTAAAAGATTATAATACAAATATAATCATTTTTATATTAAAATCAACTGCATCCCATTTTTGATTTTTGCATCACGAACTCTTAAATTTGTATCAATCATTTCTTCTGTTAGTAAATTATATAAGTGTGGTATTTGTTCTGGTTTATAATTTCCTCCACAAAATTCATCAATTGCTTTTGTTAATAATATTATAATCTCTGATACTTTTTTGTTTAATGGTATTTTTACATTATACCTTTCTTCCATAGAAGGTACATATAGTTTTATTAATAATTTATCCATTATCTTCACCTTCATCCTTCATTCCAATTAATTTAATTTGTTTAAACTCTCCAGAATTCACATAATATCCGAAGCTGTTTCCTATATTATTATTTATTCCTTTTCTATCAAGTATGTTTATTAGATATTGATCATCAAAACCATTTCCAATCCAAATACCATTATCATTTTCAATATATTGTTTATACCATGAATCATATTCATGTTCTTTTATTTTATTTGCTCCATCAACTATAATAAAACTATAATTTTCTTTCTCATATGCTTTATTAAGGTTCTGTTCAAAATCTATACCTTCATCCTGCAAAATTTGAATAAATTTATCTAATCCAATAATCATACATATATTGAAATTATTAGAATTCTCGTTTTCAATTCCTAAGGAAAAATTATAAAACTCTTCGCTAACATCTTGTTTTTTATTTGATATAATTTTTTCAGCATCAAATATAGTTAGTTCAAATTTATTATTTAGCATTTTTAATTCTTCTAAAATAGCAACTGCATAATTTCCTGCATCTTTTACTTTTCTTGCTGTTATTAATGTAATAAATCTCTTTTCTAAATTATATTCACACCAATTTAAACTATCATTATATATTCCTAATGGTATTTTCTGTAATGATTTTATTTGATTTTTTACTTCTTCAACTGTAATTCTATCTGGTAATACCGGAATTTTTTTAGCTTCTATCTTATTGTTTTGTTTTAAAGTATCAATTAAATTTTTAATAAATACATTAAACTCTTCTGGTTCACATGACTTGGCTGTTTGAAATTCATAGATTTCTCCATTATTACTAATTAATCCTCTACCAAATAAATCCGATGGTCTTTTTTTACCAATATTTTCAAATATATTAAAATAATCATCTTCATTATTTAGCCTAAGAGCAATTTTTTGTTTAAAGTTTTGAGTTAATCTGTATCTCATATCACTATATGAGCTTATTGTAAATATAAAAGTAATTCCACATTTATTTCCTTCTCTTGTTAAAGTAAGTAATGTATCATCATAATTCATTTCATACATTTCATTAAATGATTCATAATTATTCATAATAATTATAATTGCTGGCATGGTTTTTCCACTTGTTTCGTTATATAAATTGTAATTTCCATTATAATTTGATAATATCGATTTTCTATCCTTTATTTCCATACTAATCATTTCGAAAAACCTTCCAATTTTTTCAGATTCACTTAAAAAGATAATATCACCTACTTGTGGAGCACCATTAAAAATCTTTAAAGATTCACTTCCAAAATCTAATAAATATGTCCAAACTCTATCAGCCTTATAATTACTAATTATTTCATATACTATTGTACTTAATAGTGTTTCTTTTCCACTATCAGCATTTCCATATATTATTACGTTTTCTCCTTTTGATAAAGATAATTCAAAAAAATCCTGTCTCTGATTTGTTGGATCGTCATATTCTCCGATAATAATATTCATATTTTTATCATTTTTAATTTTATATTTTTCTCTTAAGTCTTGTACAAATATTGTTTCTGGAATACTATCTAACCATAAATTATTATTATGAATTTTTTCTTTTTCTGCTATTTCAGCTAAATATTGTACTATACGTGTTAATTGTTCTCCAGCATGCTTTGCTTTTTTATGAATATTGTTATCAAGCTGCTTAATTACTTCCCCTATATCTGAAATAAACTCAACTGAATTATCTACTTTTTTCTTTACAATATCAGATGGTATATATTGTGCTCCTGTCCAAGCAGACTGTCCTAATGTAAAATATTCATCATTTCCAACTTGTAAATAAAATTGTCCTTGCTCCTTTAAATATGCTGCATCTGGTCTATTTATAACATCTCTACTGTCTTCTGTAGTTTGAACTTTTAAACAAACACCAAATCTACTATTACTACGTATTTGTTCATTAACAATACCTGCTGGTTTTTGAGTAGCTAGAATTAAGTGTATTCCTAAACTACGTCCAATTCTTGATACACTTATTAATTCATCCATAAACTCCTCTTGTTGTTGCTTTAATTCAGCAAACTCATCACATATAATAAATAAATGAGGTATTGGCTCTTTAACAACTCCTTCATGATATAATTTTTGGTATTTATATATATCTATAGTTCCTTCATCTGTCATATTTCTTGCTTCATTAAATTCAATCTGTCTTCTTCTTAATTCTGATTCAATAGATGCCAGTGATCTTTGCAATCCAATTTTATCAATATTTGTAATTGTACCAACTAAATGTGGCAATTTTATATTTTTCTTTTGAAATGCTCCAGCTAATCCACCACCTTTATAATCAATTAATACAAAAGCCACATCATCCGGATGATAATTAATTGCAAGTGACAAAATATAAGTAATTATAAATTCTGATTTACCTGAACCTGTACTTCCTGCAATTAACCCATGTGGTCCATGATATTTTTCATGAACATCTAAAAAGATTTTTCTACCTGTACTATCAACTCCAATTGGTGTTTTTAAGGACATAGTTGAATCACTATTCATCCACCTTTGTTCAATATTTAATTGTTCAATAGTTCCAACATCAAACATTTCCAAAAAAGGGTAAACCGCTGGTAAAGCATTTTTTCCTGATATAGAATACTTAATTGGAATATTTGATAATTTTTCACTAACTTCATCAAATAAAAACTCATCAGGCAAATGTATATTAAACTCTCTTTGTTTACCTTCTTCCAATCTGCTTTCAAATATTTGACCACTATTTTTATTAAAAGTTATAAAAGTTTTGCATTCGTTTGGTAATTGAACCCAATCCTTTGTTGTAAAAAGTATACTAAATCCTAGATTTTTTTTGTATTCTAAAATTTCTTTTATGATTCTAATATCTTCTATTTTTTTGTAGTCATCTGTAATTATTAAATAATATGGCTTATATGATTTATAATCAGTTTGTTCAAAAGAATTCTCAGGATTAATTCTATTTTTCCATTCTTCTTCTAAATATTTAGATATTCTTTCTAAATCATTATATTCATCTGAAAAAAATCTTATATTCTTTGAGTCATTCCATACGTGTGGTAACATTTTTACAAATTCCCATTTTTTCCTATCACTAACAAAAAAAACAAGTTTCAAATCCTCATAACTATGAAATGTTATCAATTGCAATAATATGCTTTTTACCATATTCATAAGATCTTCTCTATCCTGTGAAATAAGTGCTGAAATATTTTTTTCTGCCATAGAATATACGATCGGTGCTCCTTGTAAGATTTTAGATTTGTTTGTAACATCATGCAAAATATCTAATAGATTGTCATCATCCATCTTAAAGCTTTCTTCTGGATAATTAATATCTGCCTCTAGTGGAACTTTTCCAATTCCTAATCTAACTGTTAGAAAATCATTATCTTCTATTTTTCTTTCCCAAAGTCTGGTTTCTTTATTAAAAATAATTTTTTTACATTCTTCAGGTGGTATATAGTTTTCTAACATAATTTCTCTTTGTTTCATCATAGCTTCATCTATTTGCTCTATTTTCGAATCTATATACTTTCTATATCTTTTTTGCCTTTTTTCCTCATGTTTTACCTTTTTTCTTTTTTCGTATTTTACATTTAAAATTGGAAATAATACAATAGCAACAAGCATTATAAAAGCAATAAGTACTTCAATTATTATTTCCTTCTTTGATGCAGAACCATTCATAGTTCCCACTAACGCTCTACCACTAGATAGCAACATTAGTAATCCCATAGAAAGAGTTGATCCTAATAATAATGCTGCTGGAGTTCCTTCATTACTATCAATTGAAGGAGGAGGATCTATTCTTATATGTTCTTTTTTAATTGCTTTAGTTAATCTTGGTACTCTAGAAAAATATTCATTGTCAGAATATAATGGTTCATCATTAAAATAGTTTTCATTATCCTGTTCATCTTCATCTTCAATTATACTTATTGGATTACTTTGTATTTCTTTAAAAACTGTTTCATCAAAACTTGCATTATTTAATGGATTATTAATAAAAATACTATTTTTCATAATTATTATTTTTAATCCCATTATAAAAATAATATCACCATTATGTAGAACTTTTGATTTATTAATAATTAATTCTCCATTTACAATTGTTCCATATTTTTTATCTATGTTTTCTATAATCCAGTTTTGGTTGTATAGTACTAGCCTTACATGCGTATTAGAAACCAATTTATTTTTATAAACAATATGATTTTTTTCACCTTTTCCAATAAATATTTCTTTTATATTATTATTTATTGCTAAATGCTTAAAGGAATTTTCTACCAAAGGATAACAGTGTATAAAATAAATATTATTTAAATCACCTATTGCAATAGGATATGTTCCATATTCTTCTAGAACAATTTTGTCTAATATGATATCCCCTTGGGATTTTATCTTTATATCATCACTTGTAATAATAATAGAATCGGGATTTATTATTTTTATTAATCTATTTGTTACAATTTGCCATTTACCGTTTTTCCCTTCAATATTTACTAGTTTTTTTTCTGATTCATCTAATTTATCATTATCACTAACCCAATAGCTACCTATTGGAATTTCCGGTAAAGCTAATTTTAAAAATTTGTTTTTTCCTATTAACGCAACTCGCAATTTGTT
Organism: uncultured Clostridia bacterium; assembly: GCA_947306755.1. GTDB lineage: Bacteria > Bacillota > Clostridia > TANB77 > CAG-508 > CAG-269. The sequence goes on from CAMZHI010000006.1 coordinate 17,810, forward strand.
TTCCTCCCTTATTTATTACATTAATACATTTTTTATTTTATACTATTATTAATTATTGTCAATCTATCAAATTTTTCTAATACGCTTAAATTGCCTATTTGCGTAGATATTATATATTAATTTACATTTTTATTACATTTTTATATCAATTATTGCACAAATAATCACTTTTCTTACGCATTAAAGGGTATTAACCATTTTGATTAATACCCTTGTTTATATTATAAATTAGTTTTTCTTTTTTATATCTCTTTTGTTCTTTTATTTTGCTTTATAGTTTTTATTCTTTTTTATCTGTTGTTTCTTTAGTTTTATTAATTATTTTTTTAGTTTCTGTTTTTTTTACTTTAGGTTGTTTTTTTGTTCCATTTTTCTTTTTAGACTTTTCTTCTATTATTTGTTTGTTAGCTTTTTCAAATTCTGACATAAATGTATTCAAATTTTCTTTAAATTCTTTTTCTTCATCATCATTTGATAAGCCCATATGATATACTTTTTCTATTTGCTGATGATCAAATAAACATATTTGATTTGAATTTAAAAATCCTTCTGGGTACATACATCCACTATAATCCCATATTTTGTCTTTATTGCTATTATCCATAGCACAAAACCCTGATATCATTAATCTTTTTGTTGCTCCTTTTAAAATAACAACAGTACCTATCGGTAAATATTTTTCTTTAATATCTTTCATAATTATCACCTTTTCCCTCCTGAGTATTCACTCATATAATTTGCAAACCTAAAACTATAAACTTTAATCTTAGGATTTTGTATATAGTGCCAATCTAATAAAGCTTCTGAAATTAATTTATCTGCTTCTTTTATGTTATATTCTTCAACTTGTCCCTTATATTCAATCATTTCATCTATTAGTCTTTTATCATATCTTGAATCATTAATTATTTGTTTATTCTCTGAAAAAATTTGAACTGCTTGACTAAATATAGAATACGATATCTTCTTTATTTTTTCATAATAAATATCCTTTAAAAGTATCTGTTTTCTTGTTTCTAAATCAGCGTTTATTAAATCTTCTGCTATACTTATTATTATAGCTATTATTTCTTCTTTACTTTTATTATTATCCTTTTTTAAATTATCAAAATGTTGTTTCAGTATATTTTTAAATGCTTTTTCTAACTCCTCATTTGATTCAATTATTCCTTTTTTAAACTCTTTACATAGTTTTTCTATTAAACTACTATAATCAGTTGAATTCAATATCTAACCTCCACTTTTTATTACTTTAATTATTTTTTTTTGAAAAATATTCTGACCATTTTTTGAAAAAACTTTCTGCATTTCCCTGAAGCTTGATTTGGGAGGCCATTTCATCAACTTTTAGACGTGCATTTTCTTTTGTTATTTCATCATATTCTAATCCAGAATTCCCACCAATAGCAATATGCATATTTTCTCTAATTGCATCATATGATCCCTCTCCAATCATTTCATCTACTTGTTTTGCCAATAATCCTTCATTTTTTCCATAATAAACATCCAATTCTATATCATCATAAGAATGTGTTTTTACAGCTTGCATGATTTTATCATACGCTAATACATTTTCTTTAAATTCACTATTTATTGCACCTCCTCCTATATTTAGTGCCATATTTTCTGTTGCTGCCTCATCAATTCCTCTAGAAATCCCATCAGGTCTTTTTAATCCTCCTAGTGCATGATTTATTTCATGTGCTATTTCTTTTGTGTTTGATATATCTATGTTTATTAAAATTTTTCCATCAGCTGTGTGGAAACCACCTATTCCCTTTGCATAATTTGGATTAAATTTATATTGTGTCACCATTATTCTTTGCATTTCTTCACTAGAAACACATATTATTTTATTAGATGCTAGGCATATTGTATCTTCATTAAAGTATTTACTTAATGTCGCTTTATTATTGTTATAAAATGTCAAATAATTATTCATTGCACTAATTATAACTTTTGATGATTCCTTTTGGCTAGAAGCAAATATAATTTTATCAAGCAGATTCGTCGCAGATTGTTGATCTAATTTATAAAATTCCATTAATTGTTGTCTATAATTTATATATGATTGTGTATATGTTTTCTGTAATTGAATTCCTTGTTCAAGACTGTTTTTATAAGCATAACTATTTGGTATAATCCTTTGACCATTTGGTGTAGTATAGTAATACATATTTGCAAATATTGCATCATTTGCATTATTATCAATTATTTCTTGAATTTGTTTTTGATTTACACTATAATTAGTGTTTATTTTAGTATTATCATTTGCCATTGGTTTTGGTTTGGTTTTTCTTGTAAAAATATCAAGGATAGAGGTTTCTCCTCCTATCATATTCTCATCAAATGTGGCTTCTTGTTTTATTTCTTCTACTTCATTAGTTTTTGGGGCTTTTTGTATATCTATAGGTTCAGCTCCGTTATTCTTTGTTTTAACAAAATCTAGAAATTCTCCAAATACAGAACCTCCAAAACCTAATACTGCACTTGTTACTACAGCATCCATTCCTCCAAATTCATCAAATGCAGTATCAAAATCTACATCATCATTTAGAAATGAATAAACTGATGCTTTAAAAGGTGTATCTGAGGCATTTAATCCAGTATCTATTCCTACTCTTATTGTAGAATTTCCTATTATACTTCCAGTTGGATTTAATTTATACAAATTCATACCAATTGCATACTGTATTGCGTCCCACGCTCCAATTGTATTACCATATATTATTGCATTATCTCTGTTTTCTTCGCTTACCCATTCATCTTTCATATTATGAATTTTCAATATTGTTTCTTTTTGTTCTTGTGTTAAATTTTTATCATTAGTTATTCTTTTTATATCACTATCTGATAAGTTCCATATTTGTTTATAACTTTCATATGTTTGTTTATCTATTTCTCCATCTTTATATGCTTGTTCAATTCCTTCTTTTGATGAATATTTCCTATTTTTTAAATACTCCTCCGATGCTTTTCCTGCTGAATTCATTCCTATTATTGCGGGCACTATAATTGAAGCTGCTTGTGGTGCTACTATAGATACAGTTGTTGCAGCTATGGCTGGAGCAACTTGTTCTCCAGCTTTATATACCACTCCTGTTCTTTTAAATGGATTATAAGCTTTATCATCTATCTCTTTTAATCCTTTATTAGTCTCATACAATTTATTAAATGCTTCTTCAGTATAGTCTTTTTCAACATGTGTCATTGTCTTATTTCGCATTTTTTCAATGTCTTTTTCATATTGTTCTTTATTCATTTTTTTATATTCTTCATTCGAAGAATAAATTGTCCTAAGACGTTCTTCTTGCAATTTCTCAGCTCGAAGTGCAAAAAAATCTGTTACATCTTCTCCCATTTTATATACACCTTTAAGCATTGCAATAAGTTCATTTTGGGCGCTTGCTTGTACTCTTTCTGTTTCTTCTTTTCTTCTTTGTTGTTCTTTTAACAAAGCTTGATTTGCTTCTTTAGTATAATTAGCACTTTTTTCAATATTTCCTTGCAACAATTTGTCCCATGCTGTTTCCTGTTTTTTTTCGTTTTTACTATTGTTTTTTTCCAAATTATGTTTTAATAGTTCATAAGATTTATTATCTAATTTTGCTTTTTCATTTACATCTGTCCAATTAAAGTTTAGCAAAGTGTTAAAAGTATTAACAGTATAATCTCTAACATTACTAGCTGTTCTATATAATTTATCTTCTACTTTATTTATCACTTTGTTTGTATAGTTAATAGTTCTATCTGCAACATTAGCTCCTGTTTTATATATTTCATTTATTCTATCTTTTCCCCATTTTATTATAGAATTAATTAAGAAATCCGAATCTTTATTTTTGTCTTTGTCAGCCTTCACTTGATGATATACATCATGATTATCCTTTTTATCTTTTTGATAAAAAAAGCTAGAAAGACCGTTTAAAAATTCCATTCCAAATGCATTTTGATTTGCTTTTGCATCTGCTGCTTCAGCTTCAACAGCAATTCTTTCAAATTCCCCTTTTATTGCATCCACATTTGCAGCTTTTATTTTAGTTAAGGCACTATTAATAGTGCCTCTACCTTCAAAATCAGATGGTATATTTATTTGTACCGATTTACAACTATTTATTTGCTTTGTTGCATTATTAAATTTTGATATAACTCTATTTTTTAAATCTCCGTTATATTGCATATTATCTTTCCTTTTTAACTCTAATACCTATCTAATATTCTTCTTCATAATATAAACGTTGTTCTAAATAATATATCGAATTATTACAATTACTAATATTCTCATTAATTCCATTTATTGTATTTTGTTTATCCCTTATACTTGCTTCTTCTCTTTTTATATTATCTTCTTCTTTTTTTATATTATCTTCTTCTTTTTTTATATCTGTTTTTAATTTTTCAATCTTTTTTGATGCTTGATTATTAGCCTTATTAAGCAATTCACCAGCTGAAGATAATGACTTTAAAGGAGTTGAAAATCTACTTTGTAGACTACTTCCTCTATTTCCTATTATACATGCACCTACACTTGACTTTGCTTCATTAGTAGCACTTAATGCACTTGAAACCTTTCCCTTAAGTGATGTAAGTTGAGTTTTCATTTTTTCATATTCTTTTTTAGATTTTTCTAGTTTTTCTTTAGCTTTTTTTGCTTTTTCTTTTGCTTTTATTGCTCTTTCTTTTGCTGCTCTAGCACTCTCTAATTGTCTTTCAACTTCACTTCTAGAACGTTCTAAGGCATATATTTTATTTCTATAATAATTTATTTGGCCCTGTATCTCCGATCTACTCATATTCTTTTTCTCCTTAAATATCTTGCTAATATAAGCTCTTTTATAAGCTCTTTTGTAATAATTTAAAAAACTAATAAATCATTACAAAAAAACTTATATCTCAGATATTTATAATTATATTATAAATATCTGAGATAGTTTGTTTAAAATCCCTTTGCCATAGATGCGGCATTTCCTTCTTGCTTTCTATAATTTCCCATAGCAAGCAATAGATATTTTCTTAGTTCCTCATTTACTTTTTTTACATCAGCTTTAATTGTTTCCTTGTTTTGTGAAAACGCTCTCCTTGATTTTTCAGCAGCAGGAGAAATCCATATTGTTTTTGTACTATTTAATATATCCTCTAACCTATCTAATGATGTAATTACGTCATTAAAGAAATTTTCTATATTTTCTCTACATTTATGTTCTTCAGATGCATTTTCATCACTCAAAGTTAGCGTATTTGTACCATGTGCTAAATCTCCTGGTATCATTTCTGGAGCAACTGCTTGAGGTGTTGCTGATGCTACTCCATCAGTTACAGCATAATTATATGCATCTACTTCTATTACATTTGGAACTTGTTTTACAAGAAATTCACAGATTCTATTTAAATCTGGATAAAGATGATTCCACGCTGTAGCAAACTCTCCCCATAAATTTCCATCCCATGTCCTATGCATATGAATCATTTGATTATGTATATTAACTATACGTTTGTTTAATTTTTTTGCCTCTTGCCTAAATTCATCTCCTTTAGGAAATAATTTTTTATAATCTACTTTATATGAACTCATATTGTTCACCTCCTTCTTATTTCTTATTTACCATAACATAAAAATAATGTCAATACATTTTAAAGAAAATTTTAACACAGCAAGACGAAGTTTTTCATTTGTTTATATACTCTCCCAAAAAGCCTTATACGCTCTATATGCTTCATATATATCAAACTTACTTGTAACCTCATATGGTGCATGCATTGAAAGAACAGGAACTCCACAATCTATTACATCTACTCCTTTGTTTGCTAGAATATATGCAATAGTTCCTCCTCCCCCTACATCAACTTTTCCAAGTTCTACAACTTGATATTTTATATCATTTGTTTCAAATAAATTTCTTACCCAAGCTACATATTCAGCATTTGCATCAGAAGCACCAGATTTTCCTCTAGCTCCTGTGTATTTATTTAAACTAATTCCCTTTGATAAAAATCCCGCATTATTAGTATCTGATACTTGCGCATATAATGGGTCAAAACCGGCATCAACATCAGATGATAACATTTTAGAATAGCAAAATACTTTATCTAAAAGATTTACTCTGTTTTCTCCTGTTTTATTTAAAAGCTCAGAAATAAAGTAGTCAAAAGCATGTGATTCCATTCCTGTATTTCCCATACTTCCAATTTCTTCTTTATCTGAAAGTATACAAATTGCTGTTTTTTCTGGATTGTTGATTTCCATTAATGCTTTTAAAGCTGTATAGCTACATACTTTATCATCTTGCCCATATCCTGCAACCATTCCATAATCAAATCCTAAAGAACGTGCTTTAAAAGCTGGGACAAGCTCTAATTCTGAACTTACAAAATCCTTTTCTGTAATTTCATATTTTTCATTTAAAATTTTAAGAATATTTAATTTTACTTTTTGCTTAGCTTTTTCATCTAAAACAGGAATACTTCCAATTAATAAATCTAAATTTTCTCCCTCAATTGCTTCTCCAAGTTTTTTATTTGCTTGGTCTTTTGCTAAATGTGGCAATAAATCTGTTATAGTAAAAATCGGATCATTTTCATCTTCTCCAATATTTATGGTTATTTTTTCCCCATTTGATTTAACTATAACTCCATGTATACTTAATGGAATAGTTGTCCATTGATATTTTTTAATTCCTCCGTAATAGTGTGTATTAAAATATGCAAGTTCTCCATCTTCATATAATGGATTTGGCTTTAAATCAAGTCTAGGAGAATCTATATGTGCACCTATAATATGAAGTCCATTTTCAAGTTTTTGTTTTCCGATAATCGCCATATATACACTTTTTTCTCTATTTACAAAATAGACCTTATCTCCTGAATTTAATTTTTCAACCTTGTTAATATCTACAAATCCATTTTCTTCTGCAAGTTGTCTAGCATTATAAGCAAATTCTCTTTCTGTTTTTGAACGATTTAAAAATTCCATATAACCATTACAAAAATCAAAAATCTTTCCAAACCTTTCATCATCAGTATCTAGCCATCCTGATTTTTTTTCATCAAGTAATTTTTTTTCTAAATTTTCTTCCAATTTAAATTCCTCCCTTGTGATTTTTTTCAAATTATATCACTTTTAATTTTAAAATACCATATTTTTATAATATATTTTTATTTTACGGTTGATTAAAATCGCCCCTACATTTTCTATACATCTTTATATTTCTTGCTATTTTGCGGGCGATTAAAATCGCCCCTACATTTTCTATACATGTTTATATTTCTTACTCTTTTGCGGGCGATTAAAATCGCCCCTACATTACCTATTATTCATTATTCATTTTTCATTATTAATTTCTCATCTCTTTCCCAACACCACATTAATTTCATTTTCTCTTTCGTTTCTCACAATCTTTAATACAACTTCATCTCCGTGGTTCTTTTCTATATAGGTATTCTCTTAAATCATTTATCGTTTTTAATCTTTTATTATCAATACTTATTATTAAATCCCCTTCTTTTAAATTAACATTGGAGGCTGGTCCATTCGGTAAAATTTGTGAAATATAAATTCCAGATGTACTTTTATGTTTTAATTTCATATATTCAGCCACCTCATTGTCATAGGCAAAAATGCCAAGTGTTGCCTCTTCAAATCTCCCATTTTGTATAAAGCTTTCTACTACTGGTTTTATAACATTAATTGGAATTGCAAACCCTATGCTTTCTGCTGAAGTTATTTTTACCGTATTTATTCCTATTGCCTCACCTTTGCTATTAATCAACGGTCCACCACTATTTCCCGGATTAATTGTAGCATCTGTTTGAATTAAATCTGATATATAGCTTTCCGCTTCTCCTTCTTCAATTTTTATAGTTCTGTTAACTGCACTTATAATTCCTGATGTTACAGTTCTCTTAAACTCATAACCTATGGGATTTCCTATTGCATATACTGGTCTTCCTATTCTTAATTGGCTTGAATCCCCTAATTTAATTGGCTTCAAATCCTTTGCATTGACCTTTACTATTGATAAATCCAAATCAGGTTCGCTAAAAACAACCAATCCTTTATATGTGTTTTCATCTATTGTTACATAACAAATACTAAATCTATCTCCAGTTACATGACTATTGCTTAATATATATCCATTTTCACTTACTATAATGCCTGTACCCAACCCCAACTCTGAAGAAGAAATATTGTTTAAAATTGAACCTCCTGCATTTGTTAATCTTGAAATTCCCACCACACTTTCAATTACACTTTCTAACATATCTTCTGTAGTATTATGTTTTTCTATTTGATTATTTATATTGTCACTGTCATTGTTTATAAAAATCGTTTTTTTACCTTGATAGGTGGGTTCAGCTATTTCTATATTTGAATACATAGTGTATAAGCTATATGTCATTATTATTAATACACTAATCACAAAAATAACAAATGCTATTTTACCTCTTAAATTGTTTTTTTTTCTCATTTATTCACCTCTCCATGTTTATTTTTTCCATTTTTTTTTATGATAAACACTTTTTTAATTACAATTTGATATTTATATCTAAAAATAGTTTGCTTTTTTTTGCTAAATATTGTATAATTTTATTATCTATGTTTAAGAAAGTGAATAGGAAAATAATGGAAAACGAATTTTATGAACTAACAAATCCACAAAAGAGTATATGGTATACAGAAGAGTTTTATAAAGGAACACCTATAAATAATATCAATTGTTGTTGGACTATTTCAGATAATCCTAATATTGATGCAATTCAATATTCTTTTAATATGCTTGTAAAACATAATGATTCATATAGAATTAAAATAGTTAATAAAAACGGAATTCCTTTTCAATGTTTTTATGATTATTCACCTATTGAAATTGATACGATTAGTATTTCCAATAATACTGAATATAATAGTTTCATTGATAATTATTCCAAAGCTCCTCTTGATATAAATACTTCTTTATATAGAGCAAAAATTTTATTATTGTGGGATGGATCTATTTCATTGTTTTTAACTATTCACCACTTAATTGGTGATGCATGGTCTCTCTCTTTGACTTTACAAAACTTGGAACAGTATTATAAAGATTATTTATCACATACCGAATCTTATGAAATAATTCCATCTTATATTGATTTTATAAAAAAACAATTGGTTTATAATAATAGTGATAAATTTATAAATGATAAATTATATTGGGAAGAAACTTTTAATTGTCTTCCAGAAACTCTTTCATTAAAAAAATCTTTAAATGTTTCAACAAATTCTGAAAGAGCTGTATATACATTTTCAGACGAATTAACCAATAAAATTAAGACCTTTTGTAATCAAAATCATATTTCAGATTATATTTTTTTATTATCTGTATTTAGCATTTATTTTAGAAATATTTATGATAATAAAAACTATATAATTGGAAATCCTGTTTTAAATAGATCAAACCATATAGAAAAGCAAACTTTAGGCTTATTTATCTCTATTATGCCTTTTAAAATAAATGTTGACGACTCTATGCGATTTATAGACTACTGCCATAAAATATCAATAGATCAAAAAAATATGTATAGACATATTCAATATCCATTCCATTGTATATTAGAATATATCAGAGATAAAATGTCATTTGAAGGAAATCTGTTTGATTGTGTTTTTTCTTATCAAAATAAACCAACCCCTTCATATGCCAAATGGATTCCTAATCACTCTCAAGCAGAATCGTTACAAATACATGTAAAGAGTCTTTCTATTGAAAAAAGCCCTAATTTATCTATTCATTATGACTATCTTATTGATGTCTTCAACTCTAATGAAATCGAAAATATGCATCTAAGAATCTTATACATAATTGAACAAATATTGAACAATTGTGAGATTCTAAATTCACAAATTGAGGTATTATCTAAAAAAGAAATGAAAACCATACTTAACGAATTTAACAATACTGCAATCGACTATAATAAAGATTCTAATTTAGCATTTGAGTTTGAAAATATAGTAAAAAAATATCCAGATAAAATTGCAGTAGAAGATATATCTCATTCCTTAACCTATACAGAACTTAATAACAAAGCAAATTACTTGGCTAATATTATTCTGTCAAAGATTAATAATGATTTATCTAATGAAATAATAGCGTTTGCACTACCTAGAAATATAAATATTTACATTGCAATTTTTGCAATTTTAAAACTTGGAAAAACCTATCTTCCGATAGACACCGAATATCCGGTTGAAAGAATTAATTATATGCTAAAAAGCAGTAATGCTTCTATTTTAATAACAACCAAAGAATTTCATAATCAAATTGATTATGATAAAAAAGTTATTTACATTGAGGATTTACATTGTAATTCAGAATATACTAATTTAAATTTATCCATTCCATCAACTTGCAACGCGTATGTTATGTATACATCAGGTTCTACTGGAACTCCTAAAGGTGTAACAATCAAGCATTACAATGTTTTGAATTTTATCAAAAGTATGCAAATGAGATTAAACTATAATTCAAATATAAATAACAATATTATATCTGTTACAACTGTATGTTTTGATATATTTGTTTTTGAAACATTCCCAACATTATTATCAGGATTAACACTTGTTCTAGCTGATGAAATATCTGCTCGTTCACCTGAATTATTGGGTTCTATGTTAAAAAAATACAATATTACAAAAATTATAACAACACCATCCCGTATAGAACTTCTATTAGAAAGTAACCAAAAAGAAGAATATTTTTCTTCTATCAAGGAAATAATCCTTGGTGGAGAACCAGTTCCTATTCAAATTGTGAATAAACTTAAGCAAATTTGCTCTGCAAGAATTTATGATTTATATGGTCCTACAGAAACAACAGTATATTCTTCTTTTAGTGATGTTACAGACTCAAATGAAATATCTATTGGACGTCCAATTAATAATACACAAATATATATTTTAAATAGTAATAATAAGCTACTTCCAACAAATACAATTGGTGAAATATGCATTGCTGGAGATGGTGTTGGTGCTGGCTATTATAAAGACAAGGAAAAAACGAATAAAGTTTTTATCTCTAATCCTTATTCTCCTAATTTGCTATACAAAACTGGTGATTTAGGTTATTATAAAAACGATGGCACACTTATTTGTCTTGGTCGAAAAGATACCCAAGTAAAAATTAGAGGCTATAGAATTGAACTTGATGACATATCAAATAATATTCTTTTATTTGATAATATTGAAAAATGTGTTGTTATTGATAAAAAAACATCTACCGGTAAAGTATATTTATGCGCATATTTTGTAGCAAATACAGAAATTAATATTTCACAATTAAAAAAATATTTGGTTAAACTTTTACCCAACTATATGATACCAACTCATTATGTTCAATTAAATAGTTTTCCTCTTACTCTTAATCATAAAATTAACAAAAAAGCATTGCCAGAACCATCTGAACAACAATTATTACTTACTGATTATGTTGAACCTCAAAATGAGCTTCAATCTATTTTATGTAATACTATATCAAAAGTAATTGACATAGATAAAATAGGTATTAATGATGATATATTTGATTATAATATTGACTCTCTTACTATTATAAAAATTCAAACAAAACTATTTGATTATGATATAAAAATAAACACTCAAGATTTCTATATGAATCGTACAGTTGCAAATATCTCTAAGAATATTACTAAAAACCAAAAATATTATCCCGAATTTAATACAAAAGATTTAAAAAATTTAAATCATTCATTTATCTCACATAACACTCCTATTAAAAAAATTACAAATATTTATAAAAAGGTATTATTGACTGGAGTTACTGGCTTTTTAGGAATACATATTCTTAATCAACTATTAGAAACTTCATCTGCAAAAATCATCTGTACAGTTCGACCAAAAGAACCAAATACCTCTGTTGAACAACGATTAAAAGAAACTTATTTCTTTTATTTTAATAAAGATCTGGATTTCAACAGAATAACAATATTATCCTCTGATATTACTTTGCCAAACTTAGGGCTAAATAATACTGAAATAAATAAATTGTTTTCTGATGTTGATTTGATTATAAATGCAGCAGCAAATGTTAGATATTATGGTTTATATGATGAATTCAAAAAAATCAATATAGATATTGTTGAACATTTAGTTAATATTGCAAAAAAATTTCATTGTAAACTCATTCATATTTCTACAATGGGACTAGCTGGAAAGTATTTAATAACAAACAATATAAATAAAAATATTTTTACTGAAGATGATTTTTATATAGGTCAAAATTTTGAAGAAAATATATATCTATATACTAAATCAAAAGCAGAAACACTAATATTTAAGAATGCAGATTCTAATCTAGATGTAAGTATTATTAGAGTTGGTAACTTGACTTCAAGATATCAAGATGGTCGTTTTCAGAAAAATGTTGAAACAAATGCTTTTTATAACATATTTCACTTAATTGTTAAATATAGGATTCTGCCTAAAGAGTTTTTAAATGAATACATTGAATTTACACCAATTGATTGTTGCTCAAAAGCAATTTTGAAACTAATTTATAATTATGATACAAACAAAAGAGTATTTCATGTATTTAATAATAATTTAATAAAAATATCTGATTTAATTGTTATGTTAGAAAAATTAAATATTAAGATAGATATAATACCAGGATATCAATTTAAAAACAAATTATTAAATTTAGCTAAAAATAGTACTTCTACCAATATTATAAAAAACATTATAAATGAATTAAATGATAAATCTGGCATAACAATATCAGCAAAAATACATGAATCTAACGAATTTACTAATTCATATTTAAATAATGTAAATTTTAGCTGGCCTAATATTGATTTAGACTATATAAAGAAAATGATTGAAGATATGAATATTTAAAAAAAGAAGGTACATATAATGAAGAAATTATTAAAAACTTATAATATACAATTAAAGTTATTGTTAGCATATGCCATAGGAGTAGTCATATTAGGAACTTTATATTATATTTTAGTTCCTTTTATACTTAATTATCCTAATAATACATATGGTAATCAATTTCAATATGAGTTAGAAAATGCTAATTATCTTACTCAAGTTATTCTTATTGGTCTAACTACATACATTCTTTTTACAGTTACTACTTTAATAAAGATGCGTTTTCTTGTAGAAAACAAAGACTTGTTAGATCATCCTCTTAATTATTCAATAGAACAAATAAATATTGTAAAAAACAAATTACTATCTGCACCATATTCCTTATTTATTACAAATATTTGTATTTCAAGTATAGTATTAACTTTGGTTCACGCTTTAAGCATTGGACAATTAGGAATAACAACTCTAAAACTATTTATACTTGTGGTTTCTTTAATAATAACTTATTTAACTGCAATATTTATATATACAAATAATATTTTAAAGCGACTATTACTAAATCTTCCTTATGACAATACTACAGGTATAAAAAGATCTTCCTTAATCAAACGTATAATGTTTAATATCCTTCCTTTGTTCTTTGCATCAATTGTTTTTATGGCTTTATTAGGATATACTAGGTTATCAAAGGAAAATGGAGATTCTTTATTTGCAACCTATAATAATAAATTACATTATTTTGTTAAGTATAATTCATTTCAAAATATAGATGACTTACTTAATAAATCAAAAGAAATTAGTTTGCTCAATGCTAACGACTTCTTTTTTATACGTGATAATACAGGTGTCTTCTATAATACAAATAAAAAAGAAATACTATTTAGTGATTTTTTTAAAAAGTATTTAAATGAACTTTCTCAAAATAATAATGGACGTGTATATGAATATTATGGTATTGATAAACAAGCTTCTACCATTGACTGTTTCGTTGGTCAACAAAAAATAACAATTGGAATTTATTATCATATTATTACTAACAATGCATTAATCTTCTTTACAATTTCTTTTGTATTTCTAATATTAATAAACATTGTTGTTTTAGTGTTATTTGCTAAGTCGATGATATCTGACATTACAACTCTATCTAATAGGTTCTTACAAATTGCTAAAAATGCTGATAGTCCAGTAATAGAATATTTATCATTACCTTCAAATGATGAAATAGCTGATTTAACAATTGCTTTTAATAGAATTCAAAATATGACTTATAAGCATATTGAACAAATTAAATCTAATCAAACCCAGCTTATTGAACAGGAGCGTCTTGCATCACTTGGACAGATGATAGGAGGAATTGCACACAACTTAAAAACCCCTATAATGTCTATTGCAGGAGCTGCAGAAGGGTTAAACGATTTAGCTGATGAATTAGATAATTCAATTGGAAATCCTATTGTAACAAATGATGATTATCATGATATTGCAAAAGATATGAAAAAATGGATTGAAAAAATTAAGAATTATTCAGAATATATGTCTGATGTAATTACAGCTGTTAAGGGACAAACTGTTAAATTTACAAATGATGAAGAAATAAGCTTTACTATTTCCGAATTATTAAAAAGAGTAGATATATTAATGAAGCATGAATTAAAAAACGCTATTGTTTATTTAAATATTTCTGTACAAACTGATGAAAATACTGTTATTAAAGGAGACGTTAACAGTTTAGTCCAAATTATAAATAATATGATATCAAATTCTATACAAGCTTATCATGGAAAATCTGAGCAAACAATTGATTTAATTGTAACAAAAGAAAATTCTAAATGTATAATTTCAATTAAAGATTATGCAGGAGGATTACCAGAAAGAATAAAGGATAAATTATTTAAAGAAATGGTTACTACAAAAGGAAAAAATGGTACTGGATTAGGTCTATATATGTCTTATTCAACAATCAAAGCTCATTTTAATGGCGAAATCACCTTTGAATCAGAACCAGGAAAAGGAACAACTTTCCACATAATTTTACCTATATAAACTATTTGAATTTGGAAGTTTGCAATAAAAAAATTATATTTTATTATTATTTTTTAATAATAATTAGATGTTAGAATTAATATTTATTAAATAAATATTGATTTATATTTAATTTACTTTTATAATAATTCTATAAATAAAAATAGGAGGAAAATCAAATGAGAATTGGGAATATTCAAAACATAAATCAAAATTCAAATGCTTCATATAAAATTCTTGCAGTTGATGATGAACAAGGTATTATTGATTCTCTTTCAATCTTTTTAAAAAGATCTGGTTATTCTTTTACAGGTATAACTAATCCAGAGGAAGCAATCGAAAGAATTAAGCATGAACATTTTGATTTACTTTTACTTGACTTTATAATGACCCCACTTCATGGTGATCAGGTGGTAGAAGAAATAAGGAAATTTAATAAAGAATTATATATATTATTACTTACAGGGCATAAAGATTTGGCTCCTCCACTTGAGACAATAAAAAGACTTGATATTCAAGGTTATTGTGAAAAAAGTGATAAATTTGATCAATTACTATTGTTAATTGAATCAGGAATAAAATCAGTTGAACAAATGAAAGAAATAAAAGCTATAAATGACAAATTATCAGATACCTATAAACAACTTGAACAAGCATATATGGAAAGTATTCAGACTCTTAGATATACTGTTGAGGCAAAAGATACATATACACGAGGTCATTCAGATAGAGTTTCAGCGTTTTCTGTTTTAATTGGTGAAAAATTAGGACTATCAAGTGAGGATCTTAGAAGATTAGAAATAGGTGGATTATTTCACGATATCGGTAAAATTGGTGTTCCAGATTCTATATTGCAAAAAGAAGGAAAGCTTTCTGAGGATGAATATTCTGAAATAAAAAATCATCCTACTATTGGTGCACATATACTTTCAACTGCATCTATATTTCAAGATATTTTGCCAATTGTAAAATATCACCATGAAAGATATGATGGTAAAGGCTATCCAGAACAATTATCTGGTAAAAAAATCCCATATTTAGCGAGAATCACTGCGGTTGCGGATACTTTTGACGCTATGACATCTAGAAGATCTTATAGATCTTCATTACCTCTTGAATATGTCATTTCAGAAATTGAAAGATGTAAAGGTTCACAATTTGATCCAGAAATAGCATCAGTATTTATTGAAATCTTAAAAAATAATTCTGATAAAATAAAAGAAATACAAGAAAAATACAAAGAAGCTGTCTTTTCATAAGACAGCTTCTTTATATTTTCATACTCAACCCTACTTTATGTCTTTCTTGATCAATTTTTATTACTTTTACTTTTACAACATCACCAACAGATACTATCTCAGATGGGTTTTTAATATATTTATCACTCATTTCTGATATATGAACTAGGCCATCATATTTTACACCAATATCAACAAAACATCCAAAATCTATAACATTTCTAACTGTTCCAGTAAGCACCATTCCATCTTTTAAATCTTCAAATTTCAATACATCTGTACGAAGAACTGGTTTTGGCATATCCTCTCTAGGATCTCTTCCTGGTTTAGAAAGTTCTTGTATTATATCATTTAAAGTCATTTCACCAACATCTAGCTCTTTTGCCATACTTGGAATGTTTACAGTTTTTAATTTTTCTCTTAATTCTATAACTTTTTCTTTGTTTCTAATATCTTCAGTATTAAATCCTAAATTATTTAATAGTTTCTCAGCTACTTCATAGCTTTCTGGATGAACTGCTGTCATTTCAATAGCATTTGTGCCATCCATGATTCTTAAAAAACCAGCACATTGTTCAAATGCAACTTTCCCTAACTTAGGAACTTTAAGAAGTTCTTTTCTTGTTTTTATTTTTCCATTTTCATCTCTATATTTAACAATATTTTTTGCTAAAGAAGCATTTATTCCAGAAACATAACTTAGTAGTGATGGTGTAGCAGTATTTACATCCACTCCAACTTTATTAACTGCATCTTCAACAACACCTGTTAAGCTTTCAGCTAATCTTTTTTGATTAACATCATGTTGGTATTGACCTACTCCGATTGCTTTTGGATCAATTTTAACTAATTCTGCAAGTGGATCTTGTAATCTTCTAGCTATAGATATTGCACCTCTTATTGATACATTTATGTCAGGGTATTCTTCAGTCGCAAGCTTTGATGCAGAATACACAGATGCTCCTGCTTCACTAACTATTACATAATTTACTTCATGATCTGCTTCTTTTATCATATCTGAAACAAAACTTTCAGATTCACGAGAGGCTGTTCCATTTCCAATAGAAATCATATCAATTTTATCTTTTTTTATAAGTTTTAAAAGTTCTTTTTTTGCACCTTCTACATCATTTTGTGGTGCAGTTGGATATACTGTTGAAATATCTAAAACCTTTCCTGTTTCATCAATAACCGCAATTTTACATCCTGTTCTATAAGCAGGATCAAACCCCATAACTGTTTTACCCTTAATAGGAGCACCCAAAAGAAGCTGTTTAGCATTCTGTCCAAACACTTTTATGGCCTTCCCTTCTGCTTTTTCCGTAAGATCTGAACGTATCTCTCTATCAATAGATGGTTCAATTAATCTTTTAAAACTATCCAAAATTGTGTCTTTTAGCATCTGTGTAAACTGTGTTTGTCCTTTTATGATTTGCCTTTCAAGATTATATAAAATTTTATCTTCTTTTTTATCAATCTTGACTTTTAAAAACTCTTCTTTTTCTCCTCTATTTATTGCAAGTATCCTATGACTTGGAATTCTAAATACTAATTCACTATAATCATAATACATTTCATAATTTGATTTTTCTTCTGGATTCGTAGCTTTTGTAGAAATTAATCCTTCTCTATAACAGATTCTTTTAATTTTCTTTCTGAAATCAGCATTATCTGAAATATCTTCAGCTATAATATCTAGAGCTCCTTGAATTGCATCTTCTTCTGTTTTTACAACTTTATCTTTATTTTTTAAATCTTCTTCTGATAATGAATCAATATTTATATATTCTTTAGCAATTTCATTTATTGGTTTTGTTTCTTCTTGTTTAATAATAATCTCTGCCAATGGTTCTAATCCTTTAGCTTTAGCAACAGTAGCTCTTGTTTTTTTCTTTTGTTTATATGGTCTATATATATCTTCTACTTCAGCAAGAGTTGTAGCCATAGCTGTTGCTTGTATAATCTCATCTGTAAGCTTTCCTTGCTCATCAATAGATTTGATTATTTCTTCTTTTCTTTGTTCTAAATTTCTTAAATATGTAAGTCTTTCTCCCAATACTCTTAATTGCTCATCAGATAACCCTCCTGTTGCCTCTTTTCTATATCTTGCAATAAATGGTATAGTATTTCCTTCATCTATTAATTTTATTGCATTTTCAACTTGAAATTTTTTAACTTTTAATTCTTCTGAAATTATATTTATTATTTTTTCCATTTTTAATCCTTTCCTATCTTCCATCAATAACATTAGGTTGGTATTCATCTGTTTTCTGTATAGTTTTATTATAGATACTTTCTTTTTCTAAAACTATACCCCATGCTTGACAAACAGCTTCTTGACCAAAATATGTAGTGATTTCTTCATAATTAATTTCTTTTACAAAACTCATTATAGTAGCTACCATTTCTTGATTAAACTCTGTTGTTGTACGATATACATATGTTTTCCATAGACGTTGTGAATTAACCATTGTTTTCTTCAGATCAGATACATACCCAGGCATAGCAGATATATATTTAATTTTGCCTCTATCTAATACACTTATTGTCTTCCATTCTGGATCTAGAATTAGTGTACAATTAGGTGTAGTTATGTCCACTGCAACTACTGCATGATTTCCTTTTATTTTTTCTTTTATATCATATTCTTCTAGTGATTCTTCTTTAGAATATAAAAATGTGTTTACCACTCTAGCGTTAAAATCTGGATTTATAACATTTAGTTTAGCAACCATATCATCGGCTTTATGTCTACATACGCCCTTTCCCCCACTATAAAAATACAATCTTTCATATCCAAAATATTCGTTTACTTGTATTGAATTTTGCTCTCTATTATTTTTTTGTGATTCTTTTGCTATGTCGAACATTATTTTTACAAGAATTTGAAAGTCTGTTAAGTTCATTGAATTAATTATTTCAGCATATTTTTGAATATACTCATTATATTCATCTAAACTATCTTCTACAATTCTTTCATTTTTCTCTCTAAAGCTATCATTTTTTAATGCAGATAATTTTATCATATATGGGGGTATCATAGCCATAGATAGCATAATTGGTATTGCATCTTTTTTTACCTTATATTTCATCCTTTCCTTGATTCCTTTTTGTTTACATCCTGTTTCTGATATTACATCAATTTCTCTCATTTTTGGTAAGTAACTATTATAGTCATATCTGTGTTTTGCATATAATTCTAACCATTCTCCCTTTTCAAATAATTGCTTTGCATCTTGCCTTCTTATATTTCTTGGAACATACTTATAATATATATCATAACCATATTCTATGTAAATTTGATCATACATTTTGTCTTTTACTAATTGTTTGCAACGCTTTCTTGTTTGTAACTGTTTTTTTATCTGTTCAATCAAATTCATTCCGTAATTACTCTCCTTTTATTAAAAATACTGCTAGTAGCTATTTTTTATTTTTAATTTTTTTCTTTAACATATCAATGATTCTTATATAAAATATATCATATAATTGGAGAAAATGGAAGAGAAATGTAAATATTTTATATACAACCATTTGTGAGAATTTACAATGTTGGTGCAAAATTAATTAACTTGAATTTTTTTGTCGAATATGATAAAATAATTGTATAAAAATTAAAGATAGGAGAATAAAAATGGCTATTGTTGATGTAATTAAATATGATGGAAAACCAAATGTTATGGCATGGAAATATCCTAGCCAAGAATTAGGAACATGGACACAAATTATTGTTAACGAATCTCAAGAAGTTGTATTTTTAAAAGAAGGTCAAATTCTTGATATTTTAGGTCCTGGTAGACATACATTATCTACCGAAAATATCCCAATTTTAAGTAAATTAATTAATTTACCATTCGGTGGTAAATCTCCTTTTACAGCAGAAGTATGGTATATCAATAAAGCATTTGCTTTAGATGTAAAATGGGGTACTGCTCCTGCAATACAATTAGAAGATCCAAAATATCATGTATTTATACCTGTAACAGCATATGGACAATTTGGAATTCAGGTGAATGATTCTAAATTATTTTTGACTAAATTAGTTGGAACTCTTCCTTCTTTTGATCATGATGTCATGGTAAAATACTTTAGAGGTTTATTTGTATCAAATGTAAAAAATGTTATTAGTGAATACTTAATTAAAAAAGAAATTTCTATTTTGGAAGTCAATGCTTATATATCTGAAATATCATCTGCCTTAGAAGAAAAGTTAAAACCTCAACTTGAAGAATATGGAATAAAATTAGCTAATTTCTATGTTATGTCTATTGAAGCGCCAGAAGAAGACTCTGCAGTAAAAAAATTAAAAGATGCTTTAGCAAGAAAAGCCGAAATGAATATTGTTGGATATGATTATCAATCTGCTAGATCTTTTGATACTCTTGAAGCAGCTGCAAAAAATGAAGGAACAGGCTCTGGTTTTGTAAATGCAGGAATTGGTCTTGGTATGGGGCTTGGCTTAGGCGGTCAATTTGGTAATCAAATGGGAAATATATCTTCTAAAATGGATACAAATATTAAAGAACCAATAAATAAAATAAAATGCAGTAACTGTGGAACTGATGTTGATTCAACATTAAAATTCTGCCCAGAATGTGGAAATCCATTAGGTAATTATTGTAAAAAATGTGGCGCCAAACTAATAGCTGGCAAAAAATTCTGTCCTGAATGTGGTGCTCCTCAAATTATTACTTGTCCAAAATGTCATGCAGAAATATCAGATAATTCAAAATTCTGTCCTGAATGTGGAGAAAATCTAGGAGGTGTAAAGCATGAATAAAAATAAAATCCTACTCTTAACAATTGCGCTTATTATTGTATTGGCATTTAGTTGTTTACTTTTCTTTGGTACAGGATCATATCCAAAAGCTGGTATACAAATATCATCTTTTATATTTATTTTATTAGATGAATTGGTTACTTACGGCATAGTTTTATACTTATCTCAATATAAACCAGATACATTTTCAACAGCTGGATTAGCAAGCATAACATTTATATATGTTGCTTTCTCTCTAGCTGTAAACATATTGTTTAAATCACTATTTTCTACAGTAAAAGCAATTTTAATATGGAATTTTAGTCTTTTACTTATTTATATTTTTATTGTTTTTATTGTATTATTATTTAAAAAGGAGAAATAACTATGGATAACAAAGGAAAATGGTATTTTTCTACCTGGTTTATTGTATTATCTATGATTTGTTTTTGGCCAGTTGGAGTAACTTTGCTTTTATTTAGAATTATTGGAAAACAAAAATCCTTTAAATTTATAACATATTCTATGTTGGTAACAGGAATTATATTATTATTTTTTTCTATAGCAATAGTTTTAACATCTTTAGGTGAAGATACTTTTAATGATACTTTTATAGGTTCTATAGCTGTTTTATTTATCCCAGGTATACTATTAACCATATTTGGATTTAAAAGACAGAAAAAAATGAAAGTATATGAAAAATATCTTGATTATATAAGTTTAAAAAATACTATTTCTATTACTGAATTGTGTGGTAAAATAGGCACTACTTCTGATATAGTCTTAAAAACATTAAGAGAAATGATTTCAAAAGGTCTAATAGATGCTTACATTAACGAATCTGAATATTTAGTTTTGAAGGATTCATCCGTAAACTATAATTATTCTGGAAACAATTATTATCCAAGCAAGGAAGAAATAGTTGTAGTAAAATGCAAAGAATGCGGTGCAAAAAACAAAATAGCTATTGGAAAACCAAAAGAATGTGAGTATTGTGGTACAATCTTAAATGCGACAAAATAAGTCTTAAATTTTTAATTTAAGACTTATTCTTATTATTCTATTCCTAAGTATTCATTATATGTTACTTCCCTATCTACTAGCTCTCCATTAGCTTTTATATCAATAATTCTATTTGCAACAGTTTGAGTTAATTCATGGTCATGAGATGTAAATAAAATATTTCCTTTAAATCTTTTCATACCTTCATTAACTGATGTAATACTTTCCATATCTAAATGGTTTGTTGGTTCATCAAATATTAAAAAGTTTGCACCTGATAGCATCATCTTTGATAATACACATCTTACCTTTTCCCCACCAGATATCACTCTTGCTTTTTTTAACGCTTCTTCTCCTGAAAATAACATTCTACCTAAAAAGCTTCTTACATAAGTTTCATCTGGATCTTTTGAATATTTTCTAAGCCACTCTGTAAGATTTTCATCTGTTTCAAACAAATAATTATTATCCTTAGGGAAATATGTATGAGAAATAGTTTGACCCCAAATGATTTCACCATTATCTGGCTCAATTTCTCCTTCTATTATTTGAAATAAAACTGTTTTTGCAAGTTCATTATCTGCTAAAAATGCTATTTTATCATCTGGCTTTACAGTAAATGTAACATTATCTAATATCTTTTCTCCATTAATGGTTTTAGATATATTTTTAACCTGTAATATATCTTTTCCAGGCTCTCTATCTGGTTTAAAATCAACATATGGATATTTTCTATTTGAAGGTTTTATCTCTTCTAATTGAATTTTTTCTAAGGTCTTTTTTCTAGAAGTTGCTTGTTTTGATTTAGACGCATTTGCGCTAAACCTAGCAATAAACTCTTGTAATTCTTTAATTTTTTCTTCTTTCTTTTTATTTTGTTCTCTTGCTTGTCTTAATGCAAGTTGACTTGATTCATACCAGAAATCATAGTTTCCAGGATATACTGTTATTTTTCCAAAATCAACATCTGCAATATATGTACAAACTTTATTTAGAAAATATCTATCATGTGATACAACAATAACAGTATTTTCATAATTAATTAGAAACTCCTGCAACCAATTTATACTTTTTAAATCTAAGTCATTTGTAGGCTCATCTAAAAGCAAAATATCAGGATTTCCAAATAAACTTTGTGCTAATAATACTTTAACCTTATCTTTTGCTTCTATTTCTTTCATTAATTTATAATGTAGTTCAGGTGCAATTCCTAAATCATTTAAAAGCATTGCGCTATCTGATTCAGCATTCCATCCATCTAGTTCAGCAAATCTCTCTTCAAGTTTTGCAGCTTTCATTCCATCTTCTTCTGAAAAATCAGGTTTAGAATAAATTGCATCTTTTTCTTTCATAATATCATATAATTCTTTATTTCCCATAATTACAGTATCTATAACTGTATATTCTTCATATGCAAAGTGGTCTTGTTTTAATACAGATATTCTTTCACCTTTATCTAAAGTAACATCACCTTTACTTGGCTCTAGCTCTCCTGATAAAACCTTAAGGAAAGTTGACTTTCCAGCTCCATTTGCACCAATAATTCCATAACAATTTCCTTTGGTAAATTTTATATTTACATCTTCAAATAATACTCTTTTTCCAAATCTAATTGTAACTCCATTTGCTGATAACATATTTCTTCCTCCTTTGACTTTACTATTTTACTATAAAAACATTAAAAAATCAAGCAAAATGAATTATATCATTTTGCTTGATCTTATAATAAAATTTATAGAAATGCGTAGGGGCGATTTTAATCGCCCCTACATTTTCTCTACAAATTTTTGTTTTATTATTAATATTAGAAAGTATAATAAAGTTTAATCATCTACTAGTAAAAGCTTTATTCCCCATAATCCCGAAATACCAACTAATGCATAAACTATTCTTGAAAGCACACTCATTTCTCCAAAAATAGTTGCAACTAAATCAAATTTAAAAAATCCTATTAATCCCCAGTTAATTGCTCCTATTATAATTAACACAAGCGCAATCTTGTCTATTATTTTCATACAAATCCTCCTTAAAAATATATGTTCATTAGTATTATATTCAAGTTTTATTTTTTTATACTTTTTTCTATTTTAATTTAACAAATTACCCTCTGGTATGATTTTAGAAATCGATATATTTATAAGTCCGGATAGTATTAATCTAAAAATTTACAATTCATTAAGATAATGTAGGGGCGATTTTAATCGCCCGAAATATTAATTTAAGTAAAATCTTTACAGCATAATCAAAAATTTTGAAAAAACGCTTGAAAAATAACAAACATTTAAATATAGACACCAATAAACAAAATATCTAATCTGTTAAATTTGTTTTAGAAACATATTGTTCAAAATATAATGTATAATTGTATATTTTAGGCGGGCGATTAAAATCGCCCCTACATTTTTCTACCATTTTAGTCTATACCGAACTGTAACTTTGACTTATAAATATTTTTGTTATTTTTATTGTAATATTGTTTTACTTATTATATAATTTGTTTATAATATTTATACTGAAGAAGGAGATGATTATTTTGTCAAATAGGAGACGTCGTTTTCAGCCAAATTATAATATGGATGCTCTTACAATTGTTAAAAGAGTCTTAGAAATTCTTATTTTAATATTTTTATTGATTTTTGTTTTTTCTTCTATCAAAATGAAAAACAATTTATCAAAACAAAATATATTAGCTGATAATATAAATAATTCTGAAACTAATGAGAATACTCAAATAGCTACAAATGATGAAAACAATCTCAATCTTGAAAGCAATTCCAATTCTGAAGATAATCAATCACAAGAGCAAAAAATTGAGTCTAAAGACACAACAATAAATATGGCTTTTACAGGTGACATTATGTGTCATAACACTATTTATAAAGATGCCTATAATTCAGAAAATCAAACTTATAATTTCTCATATCTTTTTGATGAAATAAAATATAATATTCAAACTGCAGATATCTCTGTTGGTAATATAGAAACTACTTTTTCTGGCAGTTCCAAAGGGTACAAAGGTTATCCCAAATTTAATACCCCTGAGAATTTGGCGTTGAATTTAAAAAAACTTGGCTTTGATGTTCTTACAACAGCAAATAACCATTGTTTAGATTACGGATATTCAGGATTAGAAAGTACTATTAACTTTATAGATGAGGCAGATATTGCTCATACTGGAACTTTTAAAACTGAGGAAGAACAAAATAAAATTTTAATACAAAATGTAAAAGGTATTAATATTGCATTTTTAAGTTTTACTTATGGTACAAACGGAAATACTATTCCATCTGATAAATCTTATTGTGTTAATATTATTGATAAAAACCTCATTCAAAAACAAATTGCAATTGCTAAAAATCAAAATCCTGATTTAATATGTGTTTCTATGCATTGGGGAACTGAATATCAAACTTCACCTAACAATGAACAAACTAATTTAGCCAACTTTTTATTTGAAAATGGTGCTGATATTATTATAGGAAATCATCCTCATGTATTGCAACCTATGGAAAAAAGAGAAATTACTTTATCTGATGGAACAACTAAAGATGGTTTTATAGTATATTCATTAGGAAATTTTTTAGCTGATCAATCAAAAAAGAATTCTCGTAGTTCTGTAATTCTAAATCTTAATATTTCAAAAAATGAAAACGGAAAAATTTCTATAAACACAGTAAAATATACCCCTATCTATATGTTTAAAGATAGTTCTAAATCCACAAATAAATTTAAAATTATAAATTTAAAAAACACTATTGCCGCATATGAAGCAGGCTATACGGAAGGAATTAATCAAGCAACATACTCTACTTTAAAAAATGAATTATCAAATGTTCAAACACTTCTAGGAGATGAAATCAAATAAAAAACTGTAGATTCTAAAAAGAATCTACAGTTTTTTATTTGTATAATCTTAAATCTTCTCCAAAGAAATAATAAATATCATAAAAACCAGCTATTCTAGAGCCAATTCTTTCCTCATAAACTTCAAAAATCTTCTCTATGCTTAAATTACTTGAAATAATTGTTCTAGTTAATCTATTATTTAAATTCAATGCTCTTGTATTAAGTATAGTAAACAATTCACTTAGTTTAAGGCTATTTTGATATTCAGTACCCAAATCATCAATTATTAATAAATCTGCTGTTAAAACTTGGTTATAAAAATCATTTGTGTCTGTAGTCTTATATTTTGTAAATTTGTTGTCAATAATTGTTTCTAATAAAACAGGTGCTGTTTGGTATAAAACTATCTTTCCTTGTTTAATAAGCTCATTTGCTATACAATTTGTCATATATGTCTTTCCAAGTCCTGTATTACCGGTAAAAAACAAATTTTTAGTATTTATATCATCAAATTTTTTTACAAAATTCATACTTGCATTTTTAATGTTTATTATATTTTCCCTAGGCGAAATGTTCATTTTATATTTTTTCTCATTAATTTCATCTGAAAATATATTTTCATTAAAATTATCAAAATTTTCTTTTTGTAAATTACTTAGATTTGATTTATTATATGAAATATCAATTAATTTTTGTTTTAAACAAGTACACATTTGAGTTTTCTGATTTTCAAATTTAATAAAACCAGTATCATTACATTTTGTACATTTATATTTTGGTTTAAGGAAATCTAAAGTTAATTTTTCTTTTTTTAATAATCTTACTTGTTCATTTTTTAATTTATTTAAATCATTATTAAATTTAGCTTCTGAATCATCTGTCATTTCATTTAATAAAATACTTTTTGTCTTATTTATAGACATTTTATTTATTTCATCTTCTATTTCTAAAAGCCTAGGTTGTTTATTATATAATTCTTTTTTCCTTTTTTCCAAATCAACCTCAGCTATCCTGCGTTGTTGTTCATATTCTACAAGTATATTATCTAAATCTCTATTTGGCATATATAGTCCTTTCCTTAATCAAACTTTTATTATGCATTTGAGGTTTCAGATGGTTTATTTGCATACAAAAAGCTTAAATTACTATATTCTCTTTGTTCAAAATTTTCTTTTTTAACTTGTTTATTAATTTCTTTTGTTTTCTTGTTTTTTTGTTTTCTTTCTTCTAAAAATTGGCTAACTTGTGCAGGTGTTCTTAAATTTCTTTCATTCCAATCTTTTATAATATTGTTTATATATTCAAAACTTGCATTAGCACGTGAGGTAGTTTGTTTTAATGCTATTTCTATAATTGACATATCATATTTATATTCATTAACCCATGTCTCAATATATGCTTCTTCATATTGAGTTAAACCGCTTCTTCTTCCAAGCTTTTTGGCTATATCTTTTTTCATTTTCATTAGCTTTTCTTGTTCTCTATAATAATTTTCTAAATCATCTAAATTTTTGACTTTATTTAATCCCCAACTTTCAGCAACAACTTGTACATAATTCTTATGAAGTGCGGATTTTGAATAACAATAATCAAATAGATTAATCATAACCTGTTCATCAAAACCATACTTATCCATCCAAGTATCAATATCCGTATACCAAGTTGGCCCCATTATTCCTTGAAAATATGTGTTATTCAAATATTCCATTAATTTAATTCTTTGTTTGTTTTTTGAATTTTGAGCAATTTTTTCTTGACTACTTTGCATTTTTAAAATATATAAATCATGTAATGTTTTTTCTTGTAAATCTACTACCACAAATCCTGTTGGTTTTCTTAATATAAACCCTTCTTTTTCTAGGTATTTCATTCCTTCATTCATTACATTTATTGAAAGAGCGAGTTTTTTAGATAAATCATTTATATTAATATCCATATTATATTTTGATAAATAAACAAGATATAAATATATTTTTAAGTAATCTCCAGGCATCTTCCCAATATTGTTTGATAAAAATATATCTGGGATCTCTGTTGTAGAAAACATAATAGATTTGTCATTCTGTTCTAATTTCATATCCATCACCTTGACAAATTATATCATTTTTTTACAAAATTTCAAGATTAAATTTTGATTTTGTAGTATAATGCTTAAGTAAAGAAAAAATATAATTAGATTTGGGAGCATTTATGAAAAGATTACTTAGAATTGGGTTTGATATATTTATTACTTCATTTACACCAATTATAACTTGGTTCTTTATTGGAATAATAATTGATAAAAGACTAACTAATGTTTTTACATTAACCTATCCTATGCAATGTCTTATGGGCATTATAATTTCCATATTTGGAGTAGGTGCTAATGTAAGTGGTATTAGAGATAAAAATAAAAATAGTGCAAATAATGGGATCTTTTTTGGTACTCTGATTAGTATTATTTTGTTTGGAACAGTTGCTTTTAATTGTAAATATTATATAAAGTTTATGAATATGAATGAAAATACTTATTTAATTTTTGGAACATATTCAATTATACAAATATTATTAGAAACTATCCTACATTTAATTCTAAACAAGCTTTATTATCAAGAATTAAATAAAAAAGCTAATAAGCTTTCTGTTATATTTATTTGTATCAATTTTTTTACTTTGATTTGCACTGCACTTATAACAAAAAATCAATTATATACTTCAATAATTACATTATCACTGCTAACAATATTCGTTATTGTTGTATTTTTAAAAAATGTTACTAAAATTGATTTTAACTTTCATATAAAAAACTGTATTAAATATGATTCTGTCTCTTGTTCTTTAAATATAATGTTTTTCATAGTTTATCTATTTGGTTTTAGTAATTCATTTTCATTTGGTGAAAAATATTTAGTTGCTATTACATTTTCAACTTTGATAACAGATATTCAATGGGATATGTATACTGCCATAAGAACAGTAGCTAAAATAGATATTGTCAAAGGAAAATTTAATTATAATTATCATTTAAAAAATGCCATTAAATTTACAACTTTGTTAATTTCGTCAATACTGATAATAGGATTCATATTATATCCAATATATAATCCAGATTTATTAATAGTTTGCATTTTTGTATCATTACATATAATTGATTTTATTATGGCTCAATCAACAGAAATAAAAATGTGTTATTTAGAAATTGAACATTCACCATTTAAAACAACAATGCATACAATTATTGCATGTGTTATAAGAACAATTGTATCCTTATTACCAACTCCTTTTTGTACAATAACAGGACAAATGTGTGATGCGATTTATGAATTTATTTATTCAAGCATAGCTTATAGAAGATTTAAAAACTGCAGGGGCGATTAAAATTGCCCCTGTTGGTTCTCTTAAATGCTCTTTAACTAATTTGAACAATTTTACTGACGACAATAAAATGGTCTTAGTTTATTTCACACCATTAAAACCTTCATTTTCTATAAAAAAGTAGTCTTCTCCTCATCATGAATTTAGTCATATATATTGCAACATTAATTATGTTTTCTCCATTAACTCCAACTATACTAAAAATAACAACTGGAAAAACTGTTATTATAAATACACAAACTTTAATATATAAACTTTTAAATAAAAGATTTATAATCAAATATATTATTCCAGCCCAAATTGCACTTACAACAGCAGTTTGAATATCTATTAATCCAAATAACTTACTATTAAATTTATAATTTTGCGGAAAAATAAATTTCATTATCTTCTCCTTCCTACTTCTCACTTCCCACCTTCAACCTCTCACCTCTCACCTCTCACCTCTCACTTCCCACCTCCAACTTCCAACCTCCTATCATATAAATCATTATTTGACTTTCAATCTCGATATCCCTGATTGTACAGCTGTTGACATTCCTCCAAATAATTCTCTAACAATCGAGTTTGACCTTATTAATGCATATATTCCACCCAAATAAATAAATTTATTTAGTAGATTTGCTTTTGAATAATCCATAGAAAATAGCAGTAATAATACAATTGCTACCATTATCTGAATAAATAATAAAGAAAACAGGTTTCTATACCATGATTTAAAAAAATGAGCTGTATTTTCCATTGTTAAAGATAAAAAAGCAAATGGAGCAAGTAAAATAAGTATTTTTACCATTACATATCTTAGCGAATATGAAAATACAAGATTTAATAATGATACAGTTATAGTCCCTTTAATTATCCCATCAAGAGAAAAAATATTTATATTAATTATATCCATTGATAAATTTTTATTAATTTCATTTATTAGTTCAGAAAAGCAAATGTTTTTTCCGAAACATATCTTCCCCTAGACTTCTAATTAATGAGCAAACATTAAAATTCATATTAATTATTTGTTCTATTATAAAAAAGCTACTGTTCATACAGATTCCAAATATAATGCACTTAATAACAAATTGTGCTGGATTCTCTGTTCTTTGATACGTAAAATTTGACAACATAAGCCTTGCTGAATAATACAAAATACATCCTATTAATAATGAATTTGCTATTAGTAATATTCCATTATTAGTTGATATTCCAAATATATTACTAAAATATTTATCTTTTAAAACATTATTATTAATAAAAACAAGATCATCAAGAATTTCATATAAACTGCTATCTACTGAAGAAAAAAGATTTCCAAATATTGTGTTAATTGTATTAATAATATTATTTGTTATTTCACTTGTATTTTCCAATTAACCACATCCTATATTAAAGATTGAATAGCTGAAAGAACAAGATCTATTGCTAATACAAACGCATATGAAAATAATGCTGTTTTTACAAGTTTTTTACCAGTTCTTATTTTTTCTTCATCTCCAAAACTAAATTTTTGCATAAACAGACCAGAACCCACTGCTACGGCAGCCATTGGTGTAGCAAGTTTTATAAGCCATGATTCTATATTTTCAAATGCTTTTTCCATAGTACTTACAAGTTTAGGCGTACCTAGTCCAAAACTTGTGCTAATAAATGTAAAACTAACTAGTATAATTGATAATATTAAAACAAATATCACATAACATTTAATTTTTGTCTTTTTCATAATTTATTTATCTCCTTTCCATTAAAACAATTACATTATTAATTTGATTTAAAATATGGATATAACCCTATTTTTCTAGGTTTTAATATTTTATTTCCATCAGATAAAAATCCAATTGCAGTAAATGTTTGTAACTCTTGTGTAAAATAATTTGTTTCATAAATATAATCATTTTGTGTATAAAGATTCAAACTCTCTGAAATACTTGAATCTTTATTAATAAAAGACTTTGTAAAATAATTATATTTAGTTTCTTTTGCGTTTTCTGAAATATTTTTTGACGTTTTTTCTTTTTCTTCTTTCCCTAATTGTTTTTGAGCTTCTTCAATTGTTAAAATATCATCTGTTCTAAACCAAATCTTATTAATTAAATTTTGACATATTACTTTTACTGATGTTTCATCTTTTAGTGTGTTTTTTATTGATGAATAGCTTTGTGTACTAACTATATTAATACATTTTGCTTCTCTACTTAAAGAGAAAAATTCACTATCTGTTTTTGTTACATATTCTGCATATTCATCACATATAAATGCAGTCGTTTTTTGCTCTCCTTTTGATAAATTAAGCATTATTTCTGTTTGAAAATCTAATTTTAAATAAGCAGCAATTATTTTAGATAAATTTCTATATTCCGCAGTATTCATATTTAAAACTACAATTTTCCCTTTTTTAATAACTTCTTCAAAACCATTAAATGTAAGTTCTTCTTTTTTTGGAGAAAATGTTTTTAATACAGAATAATCAGAAACAAAAGTACCTGTTATTCTAGTAATTTCAGATTTTAATATTGATACTGTTCTTTGATCTAAATTAGAAAATTCTTTTTGAAAAAAATCTAAAGCACTATTTAATTCAAATATTTGCTCTTGATTAAATTTTGAGGTTAAAAATCTTTCTTTTAGAATTTCAATTTTTTCTTTATAATAATCTTCAATAGTAATTAATTTATGAATCTCTTGAAATGTAACATATCCATCATTATAACACCTACATAATTTTATACTTTCCTGTAATACTTGCTCTGCTTTATCTAGCCAATAACTCTCAGAATTATTTTCTGAAAATAATTCTAAAATTGTTTTTAATCTATTAGCTAAAACAGATGGTTTTAAATTAGGCTTATCTAAAGGATTGTATTTAATATTTGATTTTAATTCTATAATTATTAAATCATCATTTAAATTATATTTATTAGCATATTGTTTTACTTGGTTATAATAGTTTCCTTTTACATCTAAAATCAGCATCCCAATTTTTTTATCTTGATTTAAAAAATTGAATTTTATTAACTGTTCTGTAAATGGATACATTGCAGAGCTAGTTTTTCCACTTCCTATTGTTCCTGTGATTAAAAAGTTTTGGTATAATGCTTGTTCAGGTAAAATAATATTTTCATGTGTTTCAAAATCATATCCAACTAGAAGATTTATTTCATTATGTTTTTCGTTAATATTTATAATATTCTTACAATCATTTGTATCTGATTTTTTATACAGAAATTTTTTATAAAAAAAATCACTTATAATATAATTTGAACTAACAAATACTATTATATATAATGTTTTTATAAACACCCACAAATTATGACTTTGATTTGAAATATCTATTGGTTTTAATCCATATGAAATAATGATTTCTTCCGAAAAGAATATGGGAGATAAAAATTTAAAACATGATAAAAAAACTATTATTACAAATAAAGTACAAAAAATAAATCTTTTTATTTTTTATCCTTCCTTTCTATTCCCATAGTGTATTTTTTAATATTTAATTTTAAACCTTGCTTTTTTTGAAAAATTTTAAAATCAAAAAAATAATAAATTGAATATAAAGTTATAAAAATATTAATAATAAATGTTATAAAGAAAAAATTAATTAAATTTTTTATGTCATTCACCACCTTGCAGTTTCATAATATATCATCTTTTTTACATTTTGTCTATACTTTTTTGAAAATTTATGATAAAATAAATTACAATATAATAGATAATTATAATTGTAGGGAAAATGTAGGGGCGATTTTAATCGCCCGCATGAAAGTATTATTCTTGACAAATTCATTGCATTATTTTTAAATATGTTTATATAATTAAATTTTAAAAATTTTTTTAATATTGTAAAAACACATTTTCTCTTATAAATAATCCACATATTTATTTGTAAAAATTATTCTATTGATTTTGCGGGCGATTGAAATCGCCCCTACAGGTTCTCTACAATTTTTATTCTCTAATGAACTGTAACGTAAAATTGTTATAAGTTGTAAATATATAAGGAGGGTAATATGTTTAATAAAGATACAATAATTGGAGACATTTTAGAACAAGCTCCAGAAAAATCAGATATTTTGTTAGAAGTAGGTATGCATTGTCTTTCATGTCCTGCAGCACTTGGAGAAACTCTAGAAGAAGCATGTGAAGTACATGGGATTGATGTAAATGAAGTTCTTGAAATGTTAAATAAGCAGTAAAAACACCTAGTTATCTAGGTGTTTTCATCTTTCCTCTTCTAAAAATGAATTAATAATTCCATTTATATCAATATATCGTTGTACAGAATCCTGATTTGGATTTAAAGTCCAACCCTTTATTGCTCGAATAATTGCATTTACTATTGATTTTTCACATCCTTTTATTTTACTAAAATTAATACCTTTACTCTTACCTTGTTGAACAACATTAAAAATCACATTATATATATCAAAACCTATTCTTGGTAAGTTTGAATTTACTCCATCTTTATAAAGAGCATTTGTATCAAGCGATGGCAATTCATCATTCAAAAAGCTTATCCATTTTTTAATATCTCCCTCAGTAATTGTTTGATTTCCTATCTTCAATTCTCTCATTGTTTATTTCTCCTTGCATTATATAATAAAATTATCATATTTTGAATTTTATTTTACTTCTTTTCATTAAACACAGTTCTTAATAATAATCCGGTTCCTGCTCCGGCCATACCAAATATCAATATATAATCAAACAATGAAGTTGTTACAAAATGAATTCTTATACTCATAATTATAGTAGCAATAATAAATATTACACCTAAAACAATTATAATTTTTGGAACTATAGACTTCGGTTTTACAAAATACCAAATAACACCTATTATTAATGGTATCGTAACTGTACCAGAAGATAAATCAAAACCTCCTATGCTCCAACCAAACCAGCTACTATGAACCATCACCCTTTTGCTTAGCATGAAAAGTCCTGCTCCTAGAAGTAATATTCCAATAAAAAATAGTAGTAAGTCATTATCCTTTGATTGGCTTTGACCTATGTCTGATGATTTATTATTTTTAAACATCTTTACTTTCATCCTTTCTTTCAATAACTATTTAATTTTAATTCCTAGTATAATACAATTTTTATACACTGAAATTATTATTAATTTTATAAATATTTATCATAAATTCTTAATCATTATGCCTTAATATTCTATATCTTTAAATATTTTATAGTTTTTAGCAAAAAAAGTCAATATTTTTTCAAAAAAGTATTGACAAAAATATTAAAACATAGTAAAATAAGTAATGTTCTGTGTGTATACAGACTGGTGACGGGCTATTAGCTCAGGTGGTAGAGCACTTGACTTTTAATCAAGTTGTCCCGCGTT
>CAMZHI010000007.1 GCA_947306755.1 uncultured Clostridia bacterium
CCTCCATACATTTTCTCAATTTGTATTATATACAAATTGAATTTTTTTATCAATAGTTTTTTTAACATTTTTCATTTGGAGATGGTCTTTTTTTATCAATGATTTATTAAAAAGAACTAATCCGCGTCAGCATATCGTTTTTAAAATCCGTATGGTGGGTATCCCTAAAGGGGGGTACCATAGGATTTTAAAAATGATATGCGGTTAAACAGGATTAGTTCTTTACTTTAAATTTACAAAAAATGACCGTCTTTAAATGGAAAATCACAAAATTATTCCACCTATTATTGCGAAAATAAAGCCTAGTATTTTTATTCCTGCTGTTGCTTGGTTTTTGTCTCCAAATCCAAACCATTTTTCACTTAAAAGTCTAGCATCATATATAAATATTACACCTATTAAAACTATAATTAATGCAATTAATTTCAACATTTTTTAACTCCCTTCTCTGTCAAAAATCCCCGGTACTAATGACAACATTATATCTCAATTTTACCAGTAAACCTTGTTTTTATCAAGTTGTTTAATCTTGCATTTTTTTCTTGTTCTAGTTTTGGATCTTCTGTAATTATTTGATTTGATAGTCTTTGTACTCTTTTTAAAACATCTATATCTTCAAATAAATTTGCTATTTTCATTTCTGGAATTCCGGTGCTGTGCTGTTCCAAAGAAATCTCCTGAACCTCTTAATTCTAAATCTTTTTCAGAAATTATAAATCCATCATTTGTTTGGCACATTATTTTCATTCTTTCTTGAACAACTTTTCCTCTTCCTTCAAATTTTAAAATACAATATGATTGATATTCTCCACGTCCTACTCTTCCTCTTAGCTGATGAAGCTGAGCTAACCCAAATCTTTCAGCATTTTCAATTACCATTATATTGGCATTTGGAACATCTACTCCTACTTCAATAACTGTTGTAGAAATTAAAATATCTATTTCCTTGTTTTTAAATTTTAGCATTATTTCATCTTTCTCTTTTGGTTTCATTTTTCCATGTAAAAATTCTACTCTAAATTGTGGAAATGTTTCTTTTTGCAATTTTTCTGCAAGCTCTGTAACAGATTTTAAATCCATTTCTTCATTTTCTTCTACTAATGGGCATACAATATAACATTGTCTTCCTTGTTCTATTTGTTTTGTAATAAATACATTTATTCTGTTTTCCATATCTTTTCCAACTGCAAATGTATCTATTTTTTTTCTATTTGGAGGAAGCTCATCAATAATTGATATATCCAAATCTCCATACAATATTAATGCTAAAGTTCTTGGAATTGGTGTTGCTGACATAACAAGTACATCTGGGTTATTTCCTTTTGCTGATATTTTAGCCCTTTGCTTTACTCCAAATCTATGTTGCTCATCTGTAACAACAAGTCCCAAATTTTTAAATTCTACATTATCTTCAAGCATTGCATGTGTTCCAATTAAAATGTCTATTTCACCGATTTTTAAGTCTTTCTTTTAATTCTTGTTTTTTCTTTTTAGTAATTGCAGATATTAAAAGTTCAATTCTTATTCCAAATTGATTTAATGTTTTTTGGAAATTTTCAAAATGTTGTGTAGCTAAAATTGCAGTTGGTGCTAAAATTGCGGCTTGATATCCAGATTTTACAGCTTTATATGCAGCAATTTCAGAAACTATAGTTTTTCCTGACCCAACATCACCTTGTAAAAGCCTATTCATTGGCTTTGAGCTTTCCATATCTGAATCAATTTCTTCCAAAACTCTAAGTTGAGCTCTGGTTAGTTTAAACGGCAATGTATTTATAACATCACTCATTTTTACATTTTTATTGAACTCTATTCCTTTTTCATCATTTTTATAATTTTCTTTTATTTTTAATAGTGCTAATTGAAAACTTAATAATTCCTCAAATACTAACCTATATCTTGCCTTTATGAAATCTTGCTTATTATCAGGAAAATGAACTTTTTTCATAGCGTTATTTATATCCATAAGCTTATATTGTTCTAAAATATAATCAGGCAAAGTTTCTTCTAAATTTCCATAAGCTTCATTTACTCCATTTTCAATTATTTTTCTAATTGTATTTTGTGAAATGCCATATGTTAAAGGATAAATTGGAATAATCTTTCCAGTATTTTTGTTTTCTCCAGATTCATCAAAAATTGGAGATTTCATTTCATATCTTCCAAGTTTAATCTCCACTTTTCCATAAAAATTATATGTATGTCCTATTTTTATAACATTTTTTAAATAGCTTTGATTATACCAAATAATAGTGCAAGGCGTTTCACCATCACGAATAATCAGCTTATACATCTTAAGCCTTCTTGCAAAAATCTCTTGAACTTTTGTAATTGCAACACCTTTGATTAGAGCATCTTCTCCATCTATACAATCATAAAGCTTTTTGGCTACTCCTCTGTCTTCATAATTTCTAGGAAAGTATGATATTAAATCTTGCAAAGTATTTATATTCAATTTATTCAATAATTTAACTCTCGTTGGTCCAACATTTTTAACATATTGAACTGGCTTGTTTAAATCTATCATCCTTGCTCCTTTTTTCAATTGAGAGGTTGTCAATGGGGACGGACCTTTTTGACAACTATTTTTTTAGTTTATAAAAAAATAATTTGCAGACAAAAGTTGTCAAAAAGGTCCGTCCCCATTGACAACCTCTCAAACTATAAATAACTTGAAATCTAATGCATCAGCACTTACTAGTTTGAATTCTATTCCATCAATATTTCCTTCAACCGCTTCTTCTATTGATTTTCCATGTAAATGTGCATAATAACATCTTTTTATATCATATTTTTTTAGTATTCTCATAAATCCTGTATCTAAATCTTCCTTAATTATTGGAGGATAATGCATAAATACTATTATCTCTTTGCTTCCATCAGTATTTTTTGCAATAGCATCTTTTATAGATAGTTCCAGTCTTAGCTCTTCTCTTGCTAAGATTTTTTTAGAATTTTCACTATCTAAATGATGCAGAGTCCACCCTCTAGTTCCACATATTATTTTGTTTTCAACTTCTATACTATTTGTTTGAATAAAATCTATATTATTAAAGTTATTTTCCTCTAAATATTTTTTCATATTTGTAATTGTTGTCCACCAATATTCATGGTTACCCTTAAGCAATAATTTTTTTCCAGGTAAACTGCACAAATATTCAAAATCTTTATATGTATCTTTTAAATGCATAGCCCAAGAGAAATCTCCTGGATGTATAACTGTATCTTCTTCTTTTACTTTTGATATCCAATCTTTTCTTATTTTTTCCTCATGATTTTCCCAATTATCGCCAAATATGTCCATTGGTTTTGGATTTTCAAATGATAAATGTAAATCACCTATTGTGTATATTGACATCTTCCTACCTCATACCTCCCACATCAGATTTTAAGATTTGGTACAGCATTTAAACTTAGCTCATCTCTTTTTCCATTTATAAAATTATAATATCCTGCTGATGCTATCATAGCCGCATTATCTGTACATAATTTCATATCTGGCAAATATGTTTTTATTCCATTATCTTGTAGTTTCAATATTTCATTTCTAATAAAGCAATTTGCAGAACATCCTCCACCTATTGCTAAAGTTTTCATTCCAGTTTGTTCTAAAGCATCTGTTATATTTTTCATTAACATATCCACAACTGACTTTTCAAAACTTGCACATAAATCTGCTTTATTAATATCTTTTGTATTATGATTTACATTTATTACTGCAGTTTTGATTCCACTAAAGCTAAAATCAAGAGAATTTTCAAAATGTGTTGTAGGTAACTTTATTGTAGGCTTACCCTCTAATGCCAATTTATCTACTTTTGGTCCACCAGGATAACCTAATCCAACTACTCTAGCTACTTTATCAAATGCTTCTCCTATTGCATCATCTCTAGTTTTACCTAATATTTCAAAATCTGTATAATCATTGACTTGAATTATTTGTGTATTTCCTCCTGATATTAGCAAACATAAAAATGGTGGTTTTAAATCTTTATGAGTTATATAATTTGCTGCAATATGTCCATGTATATGGTTAACTCCAACAAGTGGTTTATTTATTGCATAGCTTAATGCTTTTCCATATGATACTCCAACTAAAAGCGCACCTACTAATCCAGGTCCATATGTTGGAGTTACTGCATCAATATCATCAAATGTAACATTTGCTTCTTTTAAAGCATATTGTACAACTCTAGAAATTGCTTCTATATGATTTCTTGAAGCTATTTCTGGTACAACTCCACCATATTTTTCGTGTATCGGTATTTGTGTATCTATAATATTTGATAATATTTCTCTTCCATTTTTTACAACTGAAGCTGATGTTTCATCACAGCTTGTTTCAATTCCAAGTGTTAATATATCTTTCATAATTATCCTTCTTTCGCATTTATTTTACTAAAAAATACAAAAAATAGCAAGTGTTTACCTGCT
This sequence comes from uncultured Clostridia bacterium, assembly GCA_947306755.1. Classification (GTDB taxonomy): domain Bacteria; phylum Bacillota; class Clostridia; order TANB77; family CAG-508; genus CAG-269. Next base: position 4,435 of record CAMZHI010000007.1, read on the forward strand.
ATTTTCTATTCTATTCATTTCTTGTTTTAGACTTGAATTATTAATAGAGTCTAATGCATTATAATAAATCATCAATCCTCCGCCTTTAACTATACCAGTCAATGCTCCTGCATATACAGTAGCAACATTTTTAGCTGTAATTTGTTCATATTCAATATTGTCTATTCCAACTATTGAAAAATATGGAATTAGTCCTAATGAAAGAGATGAAACAGTATTTTCATTATATGTATTATTCTGCATTTGTTCTTTATTAATATCTTCCATTTTCGTAGATATATTATTAAATACATTTCCTATCTGTTTTGCATCTTTGCCATTCATTTTCCAAATTTCATCATCTTCAATTCTATTTATTTGAAGATTATCATTAAATGTATTTTTATTATAATATTGAAATTTTCTTTTTGGAGTTGTTGTATCTATATTCTCTTCAATTTGTGCTTCCTTTGTTTCAACTTTACCATTAGAAGTTACTATATATTCATTTTTTGTATCTTTACTTATTATTCTAAAAGAACCATTTTCATTTTCAGAAATTTCAAAATTCTTTCCCGAAAACAGGCTTTTCAAATCATCTAATGTAATATTAGTATTATAATTAGTATTATTTCCACTATATAAACCTGTCATCTTGTTAGTATATAAATCCATGATTGAAATCATTATTTCTTCTTTTTCTTCACTACTCTTAGTCTCTTTTCTTGCTTCTTGGGCTCTTTTTAAAATTCCATTATCTAGTTCTTCAATTTTATCTAAACTGCAACTAGCAATTTCTTCAACTTGGTTTAATGAGTCTAAACCTCTATATCCTATAGACATAGATCCCAATAACTCTGAGTTATGTAATGCTTCTATATTATATATTAATTTACCCTCTTCTTTATTTTTTTCGATGTTTAATGCAGAAACATATTCTTCTTCACTAAAAATATCTTTTCTTGTTATCTCAATTGAAATTCCATTTTCTTTTTTACTTATTATCTGAGATTGATCATCATTTACAGATTCAATTCTAGTTAATTCTTTGTCTTCTATATATAAATTATATACATATATTTTCTCTTCTTTTGAAGAATCTGTTGTAGTATTTTCAAAAACATCATCTTCATCCGTATTCTCTTCACTATAGTCATCTATATAATCTTCTAATTTGTTTTTCAATTCATCTATTTTATTATCTACTTCTTCTTCAGAATAAATTGAAAAACTTGTAAATACACTTCTAATAACTTGCCAAATTACCTCATCATCTTTTGCTGTTTCTAAAACTCTTTTTACTATGTTATTTAATTGTGTTTCATTTATTTTTAGTGAATATACTGTAGTATTATCTTGATTTGTTTTTGAAAACATATCATCATTCAACTCATTAATAACCAATTTAGTATACTTTTCAACCAATTGATTGACTTCATCTTCCGAAATTATTGAATCAATCAAATTAGAATCAATTTTATTTGGTATTAGTTTTATTAATTCCTCATTAAGTCCTAGTTCTTTTGCCCATTCTTGAAGATTGCTATTTTCTATAACTATGTAATTTTTCAATATGTTATTAATTCTAAATCCATACATATCATCTTGTGCTAATACATCTATATCTATACCTTTTGATTGTGGATAATTTACTTTTATATTTTGCAAATTTATTTTATTTGTTTTATCTACTTTTCCACTAATTGCAATATTACTATTCTCTGCAAGTTTCATTTCATTAGTTTTATTGGAACTTTCAGTATCATAGCTAATTGAAATTTTCCCATTGTTTTCATAAGGAGTGTTTTGCAATTTCTTTTTATAAGCATCTAAATCATCATCTTTTAATTGATTATAAATGAAATCTTTGCTTTCTGATACATATTTTAAAAACATCTGCTTATCTGTTTTAAATATATCTGTGCCAAAATACAGGTATGCAAAAGCTCCAACTATTGCAAATATAAGAATTATTAGAACTATTATTGATATTTTTATTACACTTTTCATTATTAAAATTCCTTTCAATTTTTTTACATTATATGCCTAATTAATTATTCTAAATTTTTGGGGTTGGATGTCGGAAGTCAGATGTCAGATATTGGAAATCAAACCTCTCACTTCTCACCTCATTACGGGCGATTAAAATCGCCCCTACAATGTTATTTTTTAATAATTCCCAAAATCTCCTCCAACGAAATAGGTCCTTCTCTTATAATTTTTATTTCGCGAGATGTGCAGTCTACGATAGTGCTTGCTTGTCCATAAGATACTTTTCCTTCTAAAATTCCATCAATATTATGAAATTTTTCTTTTATTTCTTCAATACTTTTACAAACCGGCTCTCCACTTAAATTCGCACTGGTCATAAATATTGGGCTTCCAACTTTTTCTATTAATTCTTCTAAAGGTTTTGATGTTGCCATTCTAATTCCAATCTCATTAGAGCCTTCATTAATATAGTTTGGTGTTTTCTCACATTTTAATAAAACTAAAGTTATTGGTCCAGGCATAAAAGAATTTATGATTTTTTCTATTCTTTCATCTACTTTTGCAATACTTTTTATTTGCTCTATATTATTGCACATTATTGGAAAAGCTTTATTTTCAGGTCTATGTTTTATTTCTATTAAATGTTCTCTTGCTTTTCTAGAGTTCATACGTGCACACAAACCATACACTGTATCTGTAGGTACCGCAATTACACCATCATTTTTTAATATTTCTGCTAATTTGTTAATTTGTGTTTTATCGAAAACTTTCATTTTTATAAATCCTTTAATCACAAAATATTATATGTTAATTTCTTGCATCTTGTACTTCAAAATTTTGAACTATAATTGATTTTTCAGCTAAATCATACAATGCCTCTTTTGCATCATTATCATTCAAATCTTTATTAGTTCTGGCAAAAAATTTATTTTTATGAACAAATTCTATTTTTTTTATTAGTTTAAATGGTATCTTTGATAATAATGGTGTTAATTTCGTATATCTATCATCTACAGCTGTAGAGTTTGGTACACATTCAAGTGCCCAACCCCCATTAGGATATGGATATATCACAAATCTAATAGGATTATCTTTATGTTTTTCATTATATGCACAAATACCCTTCTTCCATGGCATTGTTTGGGCAGGAATAATAAGACAAGAAGATTTTATATTTTCAGGATTTTTGATTAAGTGTTCTATTATTTTAGTAGCATAAAACTCATCAACTATTTGTCGAATTTTTTGTTCTATAATTTCTTTTTTATCTTTTTCAGTATTATATTTAAAACTATGCTGTTCTAAAAATAGCTTAATATTATCATTAACAGTTGTTGTTAATTGTTCATTATTAATTTCAGATAATGCTTTCATTATATCTTCATTATCTTCATAAATTTTCATTACATTAGGTTCTTTAGAAAAATTATTTAAAAGTGATTTTTGATACTTAATTGCTGTATCTTTTATAAATTGTTCTTGCTCTTCTAAACTAATTGATTCATTTACATCTTTTATTTGTTCTCTTAATATTATGCTTTTTAAACAATTGTTAAAAGTTCTTCTTGTTACATCAAATGCTCTTATAAAACTCTCATTAAAATCAGGTTTTTCCTCATGCCAACTTGGATTAAATAATGTAATAAAATCAAAGTCAAATGATGTATAGTATTTTTCATTGTCATCTAGTTTTTTCTCTTTTATTGTTTCATCACTTTTTTTAGGCTTTTCTATTAATTTTCCATTATCATCTGCATCAATAAACCTTATAATTTCATTATCAATTATTTCAAACAATCGATCTATTTCAGATGTACTCAAATCTGGCTTTATTTGTTTTATCAGTTCCTTACCATATGCTTTCCATACTAATCCTATACTTGCATACTTTGTTCCATCTTTACGTTGTTTATCGCATCCTTCATAATGATGATCAAACTCTCCTCCTCCTATATCAACACAAACATTACAATCTTTGAGTACTTCATGATTTCTAGTTCTAACTATAGCAACTTTTTTTACTTTTGGAGATTTTATATTGTTATTAATTTTTTCAATTAATATATCTAAAATACAGCATGCTGCGACATCATCACAATGAAATATCCCATTGTGAACACCAATTACAAAAATCCCCTCATCCCTAATTTTTTTAATATCATCATTTTCGTTTAGAACTATAATCTCATTACTCAAAATCATATTTCTCCTATACTTGAATATTTCATTTATATTCCTTATGTAGTTTAGATATCTTATTATTTTTCTATATCTTTATTTGCACTCTTATTTGGCTTGTTTACAAACTTATTTAAATAAGCTGAATACTGATCTCCACATTCTATCATAACAGTAGTGTATATATCATCAACTATTTGTATAGTTAAATTTACACTTGACTTCAGCTCTTTTTTCCATATATCTAATATTGATTTTTTTTCATCTCCACTAAAACTATACCATTCTCGGCCATTGTTACCTGAATTTAATAATTTTCTTTTTATAAATTTAAATTCTTCTTCTGTGATTACTTTAATATTATTTGACATTTTATTTTTCTCCATTATCATTCTTTAAATTCTTTGAATATTTCAATTTTAGCTCTATATCTAATCTTTATTTACAATCCATATCATTTTCATTTAAAGCTATAATATCAGTTAAATAATTACACACTTCATATCTCATCTATTACTTTCACCTCTATTCTTAGCTTTCTTTGCTTCTTCTTTTAATAACAATTCTTCATATATTCTATCAGCTTGTGTTACTATTCTATCATCAGCTTGTTCTATTCTTCCCAATCCTTTTAAATATTGTATTTTTTGGTCCTTATTTTCTATTTTATCCCATAATATTCCTTCATCCCTCAAACGTATTAAAAATATTCTTATCATACTGTCTTTAACTTCTTTTTTCATTTTCATTTTTCTCCTTTAAAATAATATTATTATTTTTCATTCATCTAACATTAGCATAGACTTTTTATAAAAAAATCATTCCCCAATGCAAAGATATCAATATTATATCATATCTCTCCAATATTTACAAGCTCTAAATCTTCTTCCTTCAAGCCTTTTGCAATTGCATCATAAAAACCAACTACTGTATCTATTGCTGTAAAACATGGAACTTTGCTTTCTGCGGCTAATCTTCTTATTTTAAATCCATCACGATTTGATTCTTTTCCTTTAGTTGGTGTATTTATTATAAAGCTTAACTTCCCTGAATGAATTAAATCTGGAATACTGTCTGTTCCTTCCCAAATTTTTGGGACTGCTTCTACACTATCTACACCATGTTCTTTTAGATAACTTGCAGTACCAGAAGTTGCATATATTGAATATCCATATTTTGCAAGTTTTTTAACAATTGGTAATATTTCTGGTTTATCTTTATCATTTACAGTAACTAAAATTTTTCCTCTTTCAACAACATTTATTCCACTTGCAATAAATGCTTTTAATATTGCCTCACTAAAGTGTTTAGAAACTCCTAAAACTTCACCTGTTGACTTCATTTCAGGGCCTAATGAGGTATCAGCATTTTTTAATTTTTGGAATGAGAATATAGGCATTTTAACTGCTACATATTTTGATTTTTTGTATATTCCTGTTCCATAATCCATATCTTTTAGTTTTTCTCCTAAAATAACTCTAGTTGCAACATCTATTACAGGAAGACCTGTTACTTTGCTTATATATGGAATTGTTCTACTTGCTCTTGGGTTTACTTCTATAATGTAAACTTCTCCTTCACATATTATAAATTGAATATTAAACAATCCAATTATATGAAGTTCTTTCGCAATTCTTTTTGTATAATCAATAATTGTATCTATGTATTTTTGTTCAACTACACTTGTAGGGTATACTGAAATACTATCTCCAGAGTGAATTCCAGCTCTTTCTAAGAGTTCCATAACTCCTGGAATAAGTACATCTTCCCCATCTGAAATGGCATCTACTTCCATTTCTTTTCCCATCATATATTTATCTACTAAAATAGGATGCTCTTGTGTAACTTCATTAATATCAGATATTAATCTATCAACATCATTGTCATCATAAGCTATTGCCATTCCTTGCCCACCAAGTACATAAGAAGGCCTTACTAAAACAGGATATTTTAATTTATTTGCTATTTCTTTTGCTTCTTCTGCTGTATATACAGTTCCACCTTTTGGACGTAAAATCTTACAATTTTCTAAAGCTTCATCAAATAATTCTCTGTCTTCAGCTCTATCCATATCAACTTGATCTGTTCCAAGTATTTTAACTCCCATGTCTGATAAAGCTTTTGTTAACTTAATTGCAGTTTGTCCTCCAAATTGAACTATTGCTCCCATTGGTTTTTCAACATTTATAATATTTTCAACATCTTCAGGTGTTAAAGGCTCAAAATAAAGTTTATCTGCTATATCAAAATCTGTACTTACAGTTTCAGGGTTATTATTTACAATAATTGTTTCATATCCTAATTTTCTTAATGCTAAAACACTATGAACACTACAATAGTCAAATTCTATACCTTGTCCAATTCTAATTGGTCCAGAGCCTAGAACTACTATCTTCTTAGAATTTCCAGAATCTATTGATTCATTTTCTTCATCATAAGATGAATAATAATATGGAGTTTTTGCTTCAAATTCAGCACTACATGTATCAACTAATTTGTAGTTTGCAACAATATTATTTTGAAGTCTTTGATTTTTAATATCTTCTTCTTTTAAACCAGTTAAAGCTGCAATAACTTTATCTGTATAGCCCATTTTTTTAGCTTTCAATAAAAGTTCTGTAGTTAATTCATTATTTACAAGCTCTTCTTCCATTCTAACTAATCTATCAAATTTGCTTATGAAAAACTTGTCAATTTTTGTAATATTATGAATTTCATCTATTGTAATTCCACGCCTTAAACTTTCTGCTATACACCAAATTCTTTCATTATCAACAGATTTCAATTGTTCTAATATTTTTTCTGTAGAATATTCTGTTAATTTTTCCATTTGTAATGAATCTAAATTTTCTTCTAAAGACCTAATTGCTTTCATTAGAGCTTGTTCTAATGAAGGTGCAATTGCCATTACTTCACCAGTTGCCTTCATTTGTGTTCCTAAATCACGAGAAGCTGTTTTAAATTTATTAAATGGCCATTTTGGAATTTTTACTATTACATAATCAAGTACAGGCTCAAAGCATGCATAAGTTTTACCTGTAACTTCATTTTTTATTTCATCTAAAGTATACCCTATTGCAATTTTTGCTGATACCTTTGCTATTGGGTAACCAGTAGCTTTTGAAGCTAAAGCAGATGATCTACTAACTCTAGGGTTTACCTCTATAACCGCATATTCAAAACTATTTGGATTTAATGCAAATTGTACATTACATCCACCTTCTATTTTTAATGCTGAAATAATTTTTATTGCTGATGTTCTAAGCATTTGATATTCTTTATCTGCTAAAGTTTGAGAAGGTGCAACAACTATACTGTCTCCTGTATGAACTCCAACAGGGTCAATATTTTCCATGTTACATATTGTTATACAATTTCCTTTTGAATCACGCATAACTTCATATTCTATTTCTTTCCAACCTGCAATACACTTTTCAATTAAAACTTGATGAACTCTAGATAAATAAAGTCCAGATGATGCAATTTCTCTTAGCTCTTCTTCAGTATTTGCAATTCCTCCACCTGTTCCTCCCAAAGTATAAGCTGGTCTTACAATTACTGGAAGTCCTATTTGTTTTGCAAATTCTACTGCATCTTCTACATCTGTTACAACTTTACTTGCAATACATGGTTCATTAATAGATTCCATCATATCTTTAAATGCTTGCCTATCTTCAGCATTTTTTATTCCTTCTGGTGATGTTGCAAGAAGTTTTACATTATGCTCATCTAAAAAGCCTGATTCATATAGCTCCATTGCAATATTTAACCCAGTTTGTCCACCTAAATTTGGCAAAATACTATCTGGCTTTTCTTTTTTTATAACTTTCTCAACGGTTTTTACTGTAATTGGCTCAATATATATTTTATCAGCCATTTCTTTATCTGTCATAATTGTAGCAGGATTTGAATTTATTAAAACAACTTCTATTCCTTCTTTTTTTAGTTCACGGCATGCTTGAGTTCCAGCATAATCAAATTCTGCAGCTTGACCTATTACAATAGGCCCTGAACCTATGACTAATACTTTTTTTATATCATTATTTCTTGGCATGGTTATTTATCCTTTCTAAAAACTCATCAAATATATAACTATTATCTTCTGGACCTGGGCATGCTTCTGGGTGGAATTGTACTGTATAAATATCCTTTTTCAAATACTTTAAACCTTCAACTGTTCCATCATTCATATTTATATCAGATACTACTGCAATCTCAGGATTTACTGTTTTTTCATCTATTGCATATCCATGGTTTTGTGATGTTATAAATATTCTATCTTTTTCTATATTTTTAACTGGGTGATTTGGTCCTCTATGGCCATATTTTAGCTTATATGTTTTTGCTCCTGTAGCTAATCCCATTAATTGATGACCTAAACATATTCCAAGAATTGGTTTATTAAAATCACTCTCATATATTTCTTTAATTGTTTGAATTGAAATTTTATTATCTTCAGGGTCACCTGGGCCATTTGATAATACAAGACCATCAAAATTTCCTTGTAATATTTTATCAGATGGTGTTTCACTTGGAAACACTGTTATTTTACAATTTCTTTTGATTAATGAATTTATAATATTTTGTTTTGAACCAAAATCTAATAGGGCTAAATTAATATTTCCTTCCCCTATTTCATAGATCTTTTTTGAAGTTACATTTTTAACAGTATCTGTAACTTTATAATCTTTAATTTTGTTTATTATTTTTTCAATATTTGAGATGTTATCTGTAAGCATTCCTCTCATTGTTCCATTATCTCTTAAAACTTTTGTAAGTTTTCTAGTATTTACTCCTTGAAGACCTGGTATTTTATTGTATTTTAAAAATTTATCTAAATGTAATTTTGATCTAAAATTGCTCTCAACTTCTGCAAGCTCATGAACAAAAACTGCTTCTACCCAAGGTTTTCTAGATTCTTTATCATCTAAAGTCAATCCATAATTTCCAATTAATGGATATGTCATAACAACACCTTGAGAACTATATGATGGATCTGTAAATATTTCTAAATATCCTGTCATTGAAGTATTGAAGACAACTTCACATATAATGTCTTTTCTATATCCTATTCTTTCGCCTTCAAAAACTTGTCCATTTTCTAGTACCAAATAGCTTTTCATTTTTTGATTCATTCCTTTCTAATAATTATCTTATCTATAATAACATAAATTTTAAAAAAATGGAATGTTTTTTGTGAATTTTGTAAATAATAATTTACAAAATAATGGTTTTATAAAAAACTAAAGAGAAATAATGATATATAAATAATTTTCAAAGTTTCTCGGCTCAATACGGTCTCTAGAGAGAGTACATTTTAATAAACCGAGCCTCTCACTGCTCTTGCTTCGCAAGCCAGCGCTTCCTCAGTTTATTAAAATTAACTCTCTCTGACACGACCTCCAATCACATTCGAAACTTCTTAAATTATTTATATATCATTATTTCTTGTATATCAATCAGTGTAACCCATTATCTTGTAACAATAATAAAAAAAATCTTATTTGGAGGTTCAAAATGAAAAAAATTATAATTATTTTTATTATATTAGGTTTAATTAGTATTGGAGTAGGAATATATATTACTAATAGAAACAAATCCTCAGAGAATAACAATCCATCATATAATTCTGCAAGACTTTCAGCAGATAATTCTACAATCGCAGAAAACACAACTCCAAATTTAAGTTCTAATGAAAATCAAAACTCAGAAAATTATAACTCTGATGCTGAAGAATCTACACAAGAATCTAAAAAAACTGAGACAGAGACTCAGATTTCTGAATTTACAACCAAAATTTATACAAAAGATGAAGAAAGACAAAATAATATAAATATAACATGCAATTCTTTAAATGATACTTATGTTGAAGTTGGAGAAACTTTTTCTTTTTGCAATACTGTAGGTAAAGCCACATCTTCAAAAGGATATAAAAAAGCAGATGTTTTTAAAGATGGTGAAGTCATTCAAGCTCTTGGTGGAGGTAATTGTCAAGTAAGTACAACTCTTTATAATGCAGTTTTAGAAGTTGACGGTTTAGATGTAACAGAAAGACATAAACATAGCAATTCTGTACCTTATATAAAAAATGGAAAAGATGCCGCAGTAAGCTATGGAACTTATGATTTTAAATTCAAAAATAATACCAACAATAAAATCAAGATTTCTGCTTCTTGTGATTCTGATTATGTGTATATAAAACTATTTAAATTGGAATAAAATAAACTGAAATGTAATTTCTAAGTTTGTTTTTTATAATTGCTAGAATCCTTGTTCTCTAAGGGTACTAACTAGATCAACATAAAACTCCCTTACGTCAAATCCTTCAATATTTTCTCGATTTAAATCTATCATATCACCATGCGATATGCCTCTTTTTCCTTTTGGCGTTATAAAAGTATATTTATCACCATATTCAAAAGATTTTTCTCCAACAAGACCATCATTGTCTCCATCAAATTTTTTTACGAAATTAGTCGTCATATTAAGTGGAAATCTTGCACTATTGCTCTTTATCAACTTTGTCCCAACAGATTGATAAAAAACTTTGTCACTTTTTCTTATCTTTTTATTTAATTCATTACAATAACTACTGGTTAAATTCATAGTTGCTTCAATAAAGTCTGGGTTGTTATCTCCTAAATACTTTAAGGTAAAATTATATTTATTAGCAACAGCATTTACAATGTTTTCAGGGACTTTTGAAAATAAATAATCTGCAAACTCACATCCTCTATTAGGTGTATTAATCATTGTTAATGATGCAACATTATCTTCAATATTACATTCGGAAATAGCATATCTGCAGTCTAAACCACCTTTAGAATGAGCTATAATATTTACCTTTTCACATCCAGTTTCTTTGACAATTTCTCTAATTCTAGTTGCTAATTCTTTTCCAGCATTCTCTATTGATACAGCAGATGAATGATTCCCATAAAAACAAGTAGCTCCATTTTTAATTAACTCATTTGGAATTCGCCCCCAATAGTTCATAAATTTAAAATCTCTAAAAAACACACCGTGCACTAAAAGAAGTGGGTATTTTGTCTTACATATCTGTTTTTCTTTTCTAGCTTCATTTAATATATATTTATCATTTTCAAATTGTACTTCTTTCTTTGCAATGATAATCATTTTTATCAAAACAATTACATTCAATATAGGAATCATCCCACATATAGCTCCTATAACTCTATACTTAATACCTAATTGATTTGAAAAGATATATAGTCTAATCATGCCATTCCAAAATATAATAAATTCCTGTATAAATATAAAAATTGTATTTAATCTAATAATTTTAAAATCTATCTTCCAAAATAGTATTTGTAACAAAAAAAATATAATTGACATTACACTCGATATTAAAAAAACTTCCAACAAAACATATGCTTTTCTAATACTTTCTAAATTCTTTTCTTTTAATTTTTTCATTCCTAAAGTTGAAAATAAATTAATAATTAAAAATACTAATATAAGAATAACTTTAGGTATTTTTATATTATAATGCATATCTAATATGTAGAAATTGGATATAAAGAAAATTATTATTGAATGTATAATACTCATATTATCATCCTTTCTATCGTTTTTCATTATAGTATAATTTAAATCTTTTTTCTAGTTTTCGGATTCTTAGCTCTTTAATTTTCATTCTCTCCAAAAATAGCTTTTGGAATCAAATCATCATATACCAACTTAGCCTTTGTCTCATCTTTACTTTGTACAATAATCTGATATCGAATATCATTATAAATCTGTGAATGCGCAAAAGAATATACTCCACCATTCAATATATATTTTATATCACACTTTGTATATTCATTGTTTGAATATAACACAGTACCATTTTCATTTTTAGCGCTATTTACCATATTTCGTAATGAATATCCATTTGTATTCTGCTTAGACATTACAATAATTACATCATAGTTATTCTTTTCAAATACATATTGGTTATCATTACTTTTTGTCGAATCACGAATGAAATCCTTTGGAATTTCTATTGATAAATCATAAAATACAACACTTCCATTAAATGGTATTGTACTTGTTTTCCCTTTCATTGCAAAACCTAAAATTAAAATTATACATAATACAATTAATACTATAATGTATACTTTCCCTTGTTCATTTTTTATCTTAGTTTGTTTGCTATTATTCATGCTTTCCTCCATTTCTCCTATTCCTTTCTCAAATTATTAAATTTATTGTATCTATTTTAACACTTGCTGTCAATAAATTCTAATCAAATTCCTAAAGTATAGGTTACTAGATAATAGTTTTGAATTTTGGAATTATCATTTTAAGCATTTTTTGAATAAAATATAATACTAGCTCATATAGTTTTTTAAAAGGAGTGTCTATGAAAAAAAATTGTTTTACATATTTAATTTTATTATTAATTGTTATATTATTTCCATTTGAAAGTTTGGCTAGTTCTGATTTTTACAAATGGTCTACTTTAGACTTAACAGCAGAAGTTTCAAACAACTTAAATACAACCAGTATAAATGATTCTGATAACCCATTAAATCTAGATTGTGGTTCATGTATTTTAATGGAACAACATACTGGTAAAATTTTATATTCCTATAATTCGCATGAACAACTTATGCCTGCAAGTGTTACAAAACTTATGAGTATTTACTTAATTATGGAATCAATTTCGCAAGGAAAAATAAATTATGACACAAAAATTCCATGTTCTGAAAATGCCGAAGGTATGGGCGGTTCTCAAATTTGGCTAAACTCAACCGAAACCTTAACTGTAGATGAAATGCTTAAAGCAATTTGTGTGGTAAGTGCAAATGACTGTGTAACTGCAATGGCAGAATATTTAGGTGGCAGCGAAGAAAATTTTGTAAATATGATGAATGAAAAAGCAACCGAGCTAAATATGAATGATACCTTTTTTAAGAATTGTCATGGTATTGATGAAGAAGGTCATGTAATGTCTGCTAATGATATTGGTATTCTTTCATGCAAATTATTAAATGATTATCCCGAAATTACCAAATACACTACGATATATATGGATTCACTTAGAGATGGAAAATCTAGTTTAGTTAATACTAACAAATTAGTAAGAAACTATTCTGGTTGTACTGGACTAAAAACAGGGTCAACATCTCTTGCACTATATAATTTATCAGCATCAGCATCTAGAGATGGAATGGATTTAATTGCTGTTGTTATGAAAGCACCAACATCTCAAATAAGGTTTAAAAATGCATCTGCTCTTCTTGATTATGGATTTAAGAATTTTGAATATAAGGAGCTAACTAAAAAAAATGATATTATAAATACAATACCTGTAGAAAAAGGACTTAATTCTCCAATAGATATAATTGCTGAAAAAGATTGTGGTGCAATTATTAATAAAGGTGAAGATTTAAATATTGAACAATTGATTTCAATCTCAAGTCCTATTCATGCACCAATAAATAAAGGAGATGTAGTTGGAAAAATATCTTATAATTTAAATGGAGAAACCATTTCAGAATGTAACTTAATTGCAAGCAAGAATGTTCCAAAAATCAATATTCTTTCAATGGGGCAAAACATACTAACCAAATGGAGTACACTACTTCGTTAATTCAGACCGGTTGTCATTGGGGACGGACCTTTTTGACAACTAAATAAAGAATAACTAATCCGCGTCAGCATATCGTTTTATAAAATCCGTATGGTGGGTATCCCTAAAGGGGGTACCATAGGATTTTATAAAATGATGTGCGGTTAAACAGGATTAGTTATTTTCCTTATTGTCAAAAAGGTCCGTCCCCAATGACAACCGGTTCCGATTTACACATTATCTTCTTTTTTTCTCTCATTATATGCTTGTAAAGATTCATTCCATTTTTTGTACTCTGGTTTTTCTTTTTTGTTCTCTAAATCAAAGTTTTCACTTAAATATTTTGAAATGTATCTTCCAACCTTTTCAGCTCCTCTGATATTTAAATGATCACCTTTATCTTGTGTATCAGTTTCCCAATTTATCGGATCTTCAATTTCCATATTAAAATCAACATATTTTAATCCCTTTTGTTTCGCATATTCTTTAATAACTTCATGCTTTTCTATAGCTCTATCATCTGTAACTGGCATTGTTATTAATACTAGTTCAGAATTTTTTTCCTTACATAATTTTATTAATAAATCAATTTTCTCATCAATATACTCAGGTATTTTTAAATCTAATTTTTCTATATCTTTCTTTTTGTGCTCTTCTTCATATTTTTTATATTCTTTATAATTGTTTTTTGATTTATTTTTATATTTTTCTGTTTTAAATTCGTACAAATAGCCTTTGTAGGATATTTCTGCATTTTGAACCAGTTTTCTTATATCAAATTCAGTTAATCTTTGATATCTGTCATGAAATCTTATTACTGGAAATAAATATGACAATTTTTCTGCAAAAGTTAAATTTAAACATTTATCGTTTAATATATCTAATTTATCAAATCCAGAATTCATATAATCTATCTCTGATCTCATTCCTAATTCTGTGAAATTTTCTCTAAGAGTAAAAAATTCTCCTGTTTCTAACATAACAACTTTTGGATTTTGTCTTTTAAAAAATCCTTTTATAAAATAATATGAGCCTATTATATCCTGTTGAGGTGTTGAAGCTGAAAAACCTGTTACCCCAATATTATTATATATTTCCAATGGAGAAATACCAGTATATACATTTGAATCACCTACATATAATACATCAATAGAATTTTTCTGTTGTTTATAAATATCTCTCATTGCTCCTGCAACATACCATCCACCTTCACTACTACCAACAGGAGAAAAAACTCTATTTAGCACACAAATGATTATTATTAAAATAATTATAAATATAAATGCTTTTATAAGATTTTTCATTCTAGAATCCACCATATATAAATGACTGAACATTATACCCTTCCCCATAAATTCCAAATATAATAATGCTAAAAATTACGCCATATAGAATAATCCATCTAAATAAAATGTTTTGCTTAGCAAGTGTATCTCTAACTTTCATTCCTTTTTCTTGTTTAATACTAATATATAGCATAATTAAACTTGAGATAATTAGAATGATTATATCTTGAACTTTTATTCCTCCAAGTAAAAAAGCTTCTCCATTAAAAATTCTTTCTAAATGATTAACTTTAAATATAGATTTAAACATGCTAAATGCAATTTTTAAATTATCTGCCCTAAATATTAACATTCCTATACATACAAAACCTGTAGTTCTTAATATTTGCCATAATTTATAGCTAAATACTTCTGTTTTTATTTTAAGGATTTTTATAATTTTTTCTCCTAGCGGTGCAAAAATTTTGCCAAGCATCATAATTACATAATAATACATTCCATAAATAATATATTTCCATCCTGATCCATGCCAAATTCCATTTCCTAGCCAAACACAAAATAATGAAAGCGCGACTGCACTTACCTTTGATAGATTTGATTTTTTAAAATATTTATTTGATATACTTGTAATTTTAAGTGAAACTTTTGAAAGTGATATAGGATAAAAAATGTACTCTTTAAGCCATGCACCTAAAGTTATATTCCACCTTCTCCAAAATTCGTCAATTGATTTTGCAAAAAATGGTCTTTCAAAATTCTTATCTAGCTCTATTCCAAAAATTTCAGATGCTCCTCTTACTATATCAATTCCACCTGAAAATTCAGCATATATCTGCAAGGTATAGCCAACAATTGCCAAAATAATTATTAGAAATGTATATTCTGTATAGTTTTCAAATACATAATTTACATACATTGCTACTCTATCTGCAATTACCATTTTCTTAAAATATCCCCATAGCATAAGCTGAGAACCATATGTTATAGTTTTGTATGTAATTTCATTTGGCCTATATAATTGGTCAGCTAATCTATCAAATCTACCAATTGGACCTTCTACTAATTGTGGAAAATAAACTAAAAATAATGCAACTTTGCCAAAGTTTTTTTCTGCTTTTATTTTTCCTCTATAAACATCTACTATATAACTAATTGCTTGTAATGTATAATAAGATATTCCAAGTGGAAGCAAGAATTTAAATACAGGTATATTTATTTTAAACAAATGATTAAACTCTCCAATTAAAAATCCTGAATATTTAAGTATAACAAGCATAGAAATATTGACTATAATTCCTATTATTAAAACTATTTTCTTTTTTTTCTTTGCTTCATTTTTTAGTTTCTTTTTCTCTTCTTTATTTTCTATGGCTTTTGCTTTTTGAGAAGCATTATTTCCTATTTTATCTATTTTTAAAGCTGTAATATAAATACTCAATGTTGATAAAATTATAAATACTGTATATTTTCCGCTATTTAATGCAAAAAATATATAGCTTGCAATTAATAAAACTACCCACTTAAATCTTTTTGGCATGAGTTTATATATTATTACAAGCACAAATAAAAATATTATAAATTCGATAGAATTAATTAACATGTAATTGCTCCTTTTATATGTTAAAGATATATAATGAATTTGTAGGGGCGATTTTAATCGCCCGTAATATATTAATTTTTTATGCGGGCGATTAAAATCGCCCCTACATTTCCCCTATAGATTTTTTGTATATTATAATTTTTATTCTTCCTCTAATCTTGTAACTAATTCATATATTTTCTCTGCAGAATTAAAATTTTCTGGTACTAAGTCTGCAGGTGTAATTTCTATATCAAACTCATCATTTAATTTTGCAACTAATGTTACTATATCAAATGAATCTAATATTTCATCTTCAATTAAATTTTCTTCTGTATTAAAGTCTACTCCAGGCTTTATTTGTTCTAATATTTTTATTACCTCTTCCATGATTTTAATTCCTTTCTATCAATCTTCCCATTCGCATTATACGGCATTACATCTAACCTAATAAATTCATTAGGTATCATGTATGGTAAAAGGATCTTTTCACACTCAATAGCTATTTTCTTTTCATCAATTGTACCTTGATAATATAAAACTATTTTTTTATTTTCGTCATCATAAATAGCACAGCAAAGTGTAATTCCTTCTATTCCATAAATATTTCTTTCTATTTCCCCTAGTTCAATTCTATATCCCATATGTTTTATTTGATAATCTTTTCTAGAAAGATAAATCAAATTTCCAGTTTTATCATATTTTACAATGTCCCCTGTTTTATATACTATTTCAGGGTAACATTTATTAATTGGATTTTGAATAAATGCTTGTCTTGTTTTTTCCTCATTTTTGTAATATCCTGAAGCTAAAAATGAACCTCTAGCTAACAACTCTCCAGACTCTGATTCTTCATTTTCTTTGTATTTTATTTCTATTCCATTTTCATTAACAACTATTAAACCACAATTATTACAATGTTTTCCAATTGGAACTGAATCTGTATCTTTTAATTTTTTGTCTAAAATATAATATGAACATATATCAGTAGTTTCTGTTGGTCCAAATAGATTAGCAAACATTACATCTGGCAAGGCATTCATCCACATATTTAATTGTTTTGTTGGCATTACTTCACCTGCAAATAAAACTTTTCTTAAATATGGTAACTTAACATCTTTTAATGCGCCTAAATTAGCAACTATACATAGTGCAGAAGGTACCCAATAAATAGTATTTATTCTATTTTCATTTAAATATTTTATTAAATTTATTGGAAAAGAAAAGTTTATCTTTGGAATGATGTACATAGTTGCACCTGTTAGAATTGTAGTAAATACATCTGTTATTGACATACTAAAGTAAAATGGTGTTTGACTTCCCCATATTGTATTTTCATTGATATCAAATGTTTCTTCTGCCCATTTTATATATGATAAAACTGCTTTATGGTTTAAAACAACACCTTTTGGAACTCCTGTAGAACCAGATGTATATAAAATATACATTGTATCTGTATCTATTCTTTCATCATTTATCTTTTTTAAACTGATCTCATCTATTTCTGTTTTAAGCATGTCTTCATATACAAAGATATTTTTTATATTTAATTCTAATGATTCCAACTTCTTTTGATTTTTTATATCTGTTATTATTGTTTCAGCTTCTAAATTTTCTATTATTGATTCTATTCTATTTTTAGGTGATTTTACATCTATTATTGTATAAAAGTTCCCACTATATAATGTACCAATCATTGCTTCTAAACAATTTACAGTTTTATCAATAAAAATTATAATAGGTTTGTTAGTTTCTTTTACCCTATAACTTATAAATGTTCCTATTTTTTTTGAGTTTTCAGAAAATTCTTTGTAGGTAGCTCTTCTTTTGCTATCAACAAATATTTCTTTTTCAGGTATTTCTTTTGATTTTTTTTCAATAATATCAATAATACTTTTTTCCATTTTCTACCAACTCTCTTATAATATGTTAATTTTATAAAATATATATACTTGAAAAAATTGTCAAACCAATTCTACTATATTTCCATAAAAAAAGCAAGTATTTCTACTTGCTTGTAATATACTATAATTATTATTCAGCAGCTGTTTCTTCTGCTTCTGGAGCGTTATAAGCTTCTAATATAGCATTTTGAATTTTTTCCCTTGTTTCAGGGTTGATTGGATGAGCTATATCCTTGAATTCTCCTGTTGGAGTTTTTTTGCTAGGCATAGCTATAAATAATCCATTTTGGCTTTCGATAACTTTGATATCGTGAATTACGAATTCATTATCGAATGTTACAGAAGCAACAGCTTTCATTCTGTTTTCTGAATTTACCTTTCTTAAACGTACATCTGTAATTTGCATTTTTAGCACCTCTTTCTTTAAGTAATATGTACATAATTTTTTATGCACTAATTTATTATTCTTCAAAAAAATAAATTTTCCTTCTTTTTTTTACATTTTTTTCAAAAAAATTATTACCAGACATTTTTTATACTTACTGGTAATAATTTAACTAACTTATCCTTAATTATTTAGCTTATTCAATAATATATTTAGTAAGCTAATTTCTTAAATTTTTTTAATGTTTACTTTTTTTCTTATTTAACTTGCTTAAAAAAATAATAATAAGCAAAACTACTACACCAATTCCAATAAAAATATATGTTTTAAAATCATTATTCTGTATATTATTAGATTTTTCATTTTCTATTATAGTATTATAATTTTTATTTACAATATCTATATTTTCAATATTATCTTCTGATATTTTATTTTCGGATTGATCTGTTACATTTTCACTTTTTTCATCATTATTTTCTTCATTAGTTTTAATTATTTTAATATAATATGTTCTTGTTGTTCCTGATTCTGCAACAACTTCTATATTACATTCAGAAGCATTACTAATATCAATTTTTCCTGTGCCACTTACTGTTGCTTTATTGTCTTCTGGATTTGCTGTTATATTAATTTCTTTTATATTATTTTCAATCTTTACAGAATAATCTATAATCTGTCTATCAAAATTTGGAGATATTGTTCCACCTGTAATTATTAAATCTTTTAAATAATTATTATCTGATTTAGTACTATCAAATTGTTCTTGATGTTCTTGTATCATTTGCTTGGTTTCTTTTTCTGCATCCTCATCTGTATAATCTGCGAAGCTCGCAAATACACATTTATTTGCAAAAATTAGTATGAACAATAAGATTGTCAAAAAAAACTTTTTATTTTTCATTTTTTATTTTTTCCTTCCTCAAGGTAAATATCTCTAGTTAGAAAAGAATTAAACTAAGTATTTTAAAGGCATATACCCCTGTCTACCATCATCAGTAATAATTCTACACCAATCGTAGCCATTTATGTTATTATATGTGCCTTTTTCTATTACTATAACTTCTGTTCCATCTGTTAAAGTAGTTAGTCGATCTAAATTAGTACTTGGACCTATTCTTACTTTACATCCTGAGCCATCATTTGTTTTGACTTTTGCTTTATAATTACAGTTTTTTATGGTATCTATAACCTGTAAATAATTTCCAGACATAAATCCTATTTTTCCATCTGATGTAATAACTTTATTCCAGTTGTCATTAATTCCTCTTTGTACAGATAGAAGTATAGTACCATTTGGAATAACTTCTATTGTATCTGAGCTAGTATTTGCATCACTTCTTAATTTTAGCCCACCATTTGCATTTACTTTAACATTTATTGATGTTGATTCAGAACTATTTTTTGGAATAGGAGATAAACTAGAACTCATATTTTCATAAATAGGAATAATAAAAGTGAAATTTCCCTCCAAGCAATTTGTTTGACTATACATGCTTTTTAAAGTTTTTGCCTCACTATATGCCCCCATTATATGTTGCATATATTGGTGTGTATATAGAGATGTTCCATTTCTAGTATCTATATCAAACTTATTTTGATACAATGTATTTTGGTAATTTTCAAGCCAGTTGGTCTTACAAAAATCTATTCCACCTTCTAAGGCTTTTTCCATTGTATCCCAACCATATGATTTTGCTTTATTTAATGCATTATTGTATATTTGAGTATATCCATTACCTGAAGCTCCAATATTAAATGGATTGTAATATGTTTTTCCATCTCCTCCATCCATTCCAGTTCCTATTTTAGTACCATTTTTTCCTTGTTCTTGTAATAATCTTGCAACTATGTAATATGGATTAACATTTTTATTTCTACATGCAGTATTAATATCATTTGCATAATCATTTAAAAAAGTTCCATTAACTTTATTTTTTATTCCACCTATAGTATGTATACTGCTTTCATATACATTTAATTTTTCAAATTGGAATATATTATTTTCATCTAAGAAATTTCTTGGATCCATATAATATGCAACTGCTTTTTCAGAAGCACAATATAATCCACTATCATAAAGCTTTGTTCCACATACTGGGCATACCCATTCTCCTGAATTAGATGATGGAACTAAGTTTCTTGAATGAACTTTGCATTCACCAGATGTTACATCTTCAAAATTTAATCCTGTATATAATAATTCAAAATTCCAGGTAGGATGAGCATTCAATAAAGATTCAATTTTTTCTTTATATCCTGGATATTTTGATGTATTAATACTAATTGTATTTGTTAGTGTTGTTTTCTCAAAAATAAACTTTTGCGCATTTGTTCCGTTTTCCGTATATACTTGAATATTTTGTTCGTTTTGAGCTTTTCCACCTAATATATCAACATATAAATTATTTAACTTTGATATTATAGAATATGTATTATCTGTATTTTTCTTTATTATCCATTTTTGTGCATCTGATCCATTTAACTCATATTGCCATATATTTGTTCCTGCTGTTCTTTCTGCACCAGCAACATCTAATGATTTACCTGATTTCACAGATTTTATTTCATAATATCCATTTTTCAAATAAGTTACATAAAATTTTTGTGAATTAGTTCCATTTGCCAAGTATAATTGTATATTTGCATAGTTCTGATTTGATCCATTATCCACATCTATTACATATTTATTATTTATTTTTGACTTTATTGTATATATTCCATCACTTATAGTTTTTTCAGATACTATATCTTTTACTAAATTAGTATTTTCGCTATTATCTGTTTTTAAAACACTTTTTTCAAAAATGAATTTCTGTGCATTTGTTCCATTACTAGTATAAACTTGTACATTTTGACCATTTTGAGCTTTTCCACTTAATATATCAACATATAAATTATTTAACTTTGATATTATAGAATATGTATTATCTGTATTTTTCTTTATTATCCATTTTTGGGCATCTGATCCATTTAACTCATATTGCCATATATTTGTTCCTGGTGTTTTCCCTCCATTAGAGACATCAATAAATTTTCCAGAATATGCAGATTTTATTTCATAATATCCATTATTTAGAAATTTTACTTCAAAACATTGTGAATTTGATCCATTTACTTTATTCAGTTGAACATTTGCACAATTATTTTTTGATTTTTCATTTATATCAATAGCATAGTTTGTATTTAATTTTGTTTTTATAATATATATTCCATCTTCAACTGATTTTTGTGCTGATATATTATTTATTGAAGAAGTGGCTTGTTCTTTTTCAAAAATAAATTTTTGCGCATTTGTCCCATTGCTAGTATAAACTTGTACATTTTGTCCATTCTTAGCTATTCCTTCTGATACATCAACATATAAATCATTTAGTTTTGAAATAATTGAATATGTATTATCTGAGTTTTTCTTTATTTTCCATTTTTGCGCATCTGTACCATTTGACTGATATTGCCATAAATTTGTTCCTGCAGTATTTGCCCCATTTGCTACATCTATTACTTTCTTTGAATTTACATTTTCTAAAGTATAATATCCATCATTATTATAAACTACTTTGAATTTTTGTTGATTTGCTTTTACGTTTGTCCATAATTGAAGATTAGCTGTATTCGCTGTTGAAGCTTCACTTATATCCAAAACAAATTTTTCATTTATTTTTGATTTTATAATATATGTACCTTCTTCTATATCTTTTGTAGTATTTGCTCCATAAACAGTTTTATTTACAAATAAACATGCATTTAATAATATAAAAAATATAAACAATAATATTTTTTTTCGACAATCCATACATATTCCTCCTTAAATCATGCAGTATAATTATATCATATTTAACATAAAAATAACATTATTTTTATATTACAATTATATTACAATGTTTCCACTAATTCTTAAAAATGTATGTTTTATTTATTAACTATTCATCTCTCTTTCTCCATTATATTCATTTACCAAATATAGCGGTCTATTTTTGGTTTCAACAAATATTCTACCTAAATATTCCCCTATAATACCAAATAATAAAATTTGTATTCCCGAAAAGAATAGTAT
Organism: uncultured Clostridia bacterium; assembly: GCA_947306755.1. GTDB lineage: Bacteria > Bacillota > Clostridia > TANB77 > CAG-508 > CAG-269. The sequence continues at coordinate 27,372 of CAMZHI010000007.1, forward strand.
CAATAAAATTATTGCTTGAAAAGCTTGTATAAAAGTATGAATTATAATACACTTTGCAATAACATATATTGAATATATAAATAACATCATAAAAGTCGGAATAGCTAACCACGTTGCCAATTTTAATGGAGAAGTCGTAAATGAAGTGATTCCATCTATTGCTAAGTCAATTAACTTCATATAATTCCATTTAGTTTTTCCTGCAACTCTTGCATCTCTGTCATATAGAACTTCTTTTTTCTTATACCCTATCCAACTAAACATACTTTTAGTATTTCTTTGAGATTCACGAAGTTTTTTTAACGCATTTATACATCTTCTATCTAACAGCCTAAAATCCCCTGTGTCTTTTTGAATCTCTATTTTAGTCATTTTTTGCAAAACTATATAATACATTTTAGATGTAAATTTCTTTAAAAATGTTTCTCCTTCTCTTGAACGTCTTTTAGCATATACATCATCATAGCCTTCTTCCCAGTATTTTACTAACTCAGGAATAAGCCCTGGTGGATCTTGTAAATCAGCATCAATAAATATAGCACAATCGCCAGTTGCATAATCTAGTCCTGCTATCATAGCTATTTCTTTACCAAAATTTCTTGCAAAATCTATATAGCAATACCTTGAATCTTTTTCTCTATATTCTTTTATTAATTCAATAGTCTTATCCTTACTTCCATCATTTACAAATAATATTTCAAATTCATATTGTTCCATATGGTCCATTAATTCGTTCAATTTATCGTATAAAAATGGTAATGATTCTTCTTCATTGTATGCTGGAATTATAATACTTATTTTCTTCATTATTTCCCTTCTTTCTCAATTTAACCTTTTATAATAATGTATAAATCATGTCTTCATTTGTTAAATTAATTACCATTACATTAATAAAATAGAAATAAAGCTAAATATATTTTTTTATATAACAGTTGTATTTTAATTTTGTTTTTTTAATTCCTTTTCTTTATCTTTACATTCATTTAATTTTATTTCAAAATCTTGTCTCGTTGTTTTTACTATAGTTTGCAGTATTAATCCACAGAAAAAAGATTGAATTGCACAAATAAAGAAAAATACACTTGTTAAAAATGATGGCATCCTTGGTACTAAACCTGTTTTTATATAATCATGCAAAACAGGAACTAAAAAACATATTCCTATAAGTGTAAGTAGTGCTGATACCCATGAAAAAAATGATAATGGCTTATAGTTTTTATATAAAGAAATTATTGTTTTTATTACCTTAAACCCATCTGAATATGTATTTAGCTTAGATGAACTTCCATCTGGTCTGTCTCTATATTCAATAATAAAATTTTCAACTCCTAAATTTTTATCTAATGTATGAATTGTCATTTCTGTTTCTATTTCGAAACCTTTAGATAGAATTGGAAAAGTCTTAACAAATTGGTAACTAAATGCTCTATAACCTGTCATTACATCTCTTATATTGCTTTTATAAATCATATTGATTAACTTTCTTACTAATACATTTCCGATATTATGAAATGGTCTTTTATTTTCAGTAAAATAAGTTGAAGATAATCTATCTCCTATTACCATATCTACGTTTCTTTCTAATACAGCTTCACACATTTTCTTTGCATATTCAGCTGGATATGTGTCATCACCATCTGTCATTATATAACATTCTGCATCAATTTCCCTAAACATTGTTCTTATTACATTGCCTTTTCCTTGTTTTCTTTCATACCTAACAACCGCTCCTGCTTCTTTAGCTATTTTATCTGTATTATCTTTTGAATTATTATCATAAACATATATTGTTGCTTCAGGAAGCTCTCTTTTAAAATCTTCTATTACTTTTTTTATAGTTTTACTTTCATTATAACATGGTATTAGTACTGCTATTTTATCCATTTATAATCTCATTCCTTTCTATCTTTATAAATACTTTATTAATTATTGATTATTTTTTTAGTTTCTTTTTCAATCAATCTACTTTTGTATTTTATACCTATACACTCAATTAATATACAAAGTATAGCGAAAATAGTAATAGCTTGTAATCTAAATGTAAACCATGCATGAATTGTAGAATGTCCTGCAAATACAAAATACCAAACATATGGATATAAAGAAATCATTATGTATACTATTATTATTTTCATATCTTTAATATTTTTCTTGTATTTTATCATACATATTAAACAAGCAATAATACTTATAAAAATCAAAGCAATTAATACATTATTAATCAGAAAACTAAAATTTTCACTAATAGCTCCAAATCTTGTAATAGGATATTCTTCACTTCCATTTACTCGAAATAATATATTATTTATTGCAACAGTTATAGCATCTCTTTTTAATACAATAGAAGCAATAACCCACTTTGATACAAAAACTCCTATATATGATATACACCATATTATTGATAGTTTTATAACTTCAAAAATAGTTTTTATTATATTCAAATTATTTTCTTTTTTATTTTTAAGGAGTATCATAATTATTAGTGAAATGCCTAACGTTAATGCAGGAACAGTTAATAAGTCAAAAAACACTGTAAGCCCACCTATTATAAAAAATAAATATGGTAAATACTTTTCTAAATTTTTTTGAAAAAGTATGTTTATAATTATTATTGAAACCAATGTTATAGCAAATGCTCCTATATACTGCAAAGATATCGGAACTATAAAAAATCCTACTGCAATCATAGAGAAAACGAATGCTATAGCATGAAATACACTTAAATTTTTATTAATATATATAGCTGCTATTACTAATAATATATTCATTACTATTATTAATAAAAAAATTATTTCTTCAAAATTTAAAAATAGTAATAATGGTCTTAATATAGTCTGAATTCCATGCCAATATCTAGAATACTCCTGATTATTATATATAGAATCATCATCCATTAGTTCTTCTAAAGAAACAAATTGATTTCCATTAACTTCTGAATATCTTGAATTTTCAACTGCTCTTATAATAACACTTTCATCTTCTGTTTTTCCTTTATTAAAAGATGTATTTAAAATTAAAAGATCTGTAAAACAATCTAATTTATCATTTTTTATATACTCTTTAAATATAGGATCATTATCCTTTGCTAAAATATAATCTTTAGATTCTTTTATATGATTTCTAATTCTTGTATTAGGTAAACTATATGAAATAATCATACCTAAACTAAAGACTAACACTATAATCAAAAATAAAACTAAATAATTTATACATGTTTTTATTATCTTCTTTTTCATTTTAAACTAATATTGCTCCTTATAATTTTAATAATTAAAGAAATATCCCTCACTTTTAGTTTCTAATTCTTTATTAACGGTATATTTATCAATCCCTAAATCATCAAGTGTAAAAAGTGCTCCTTGTAATCCTATTTGATTAAGTTTTATTTGTACTCCTTCTTCTTTATGTTCATTATAATATGCTATAAACTCATTCACCTTTTTTCCAATATATGCATCAGTATTTCTTACACTTCTTAAATTTGAATATGTAACCATACAAACATTAATAATCATCAATAAAGATACAACACATCCTAAAACATATTTTACTCTTTTCTCTTTGTCCCATAGAAAATAACTTAATACTAATATTGGAACAGCATAAAAATATGGTATGTATCTTGCCCAATAATTTCCATCTAATGCAAGTATTAAAAACATTGTAATTCCTAAAATTATACAATATGGAATTAACATATCCCATTTTTTATTTTTTACATACTCTACTATAATATAAATTGTACCTATAAGAGATGCAATAAACACCACACTAAATAATGGCCCAAAACCACCCACTCTGATATCAGGTATACAATAATTCTTTATTTCTCCTTCTAAAATAGTAAAAGGAATTTTTAATGTTGGTTGTATATTTTCTTGAGAATATGTTGGAGAAACATTTTCCCCTTTAGAAAACATAGATATTAAAAATATTTCTAAATGGTTTTTGTCATTAAATGAATTTGGCTGTTCCATACGAACCATATTATCAACATGTCCTTTTCCATATAATGGATATAAAGGATGTCCAAAATCTAGAAAATTTTTAGTGTAAGAAGAAAAGCCAACTATTACAAGTGCAATAATTACTGTTATAGTATAGAAAATTGTATATGTTTTTAATTGTTTTATTCCTTCTTCTTTTGAAACCTTAAATGATCTTATTAGCCAATATACATAAAACGCAAAACAATATAATGCAGCAAATACAACTCCTGTAAATTTAATATTAATACATAAAATAATATTACATGCAAGTATTAATAAATTTTCTTTTTGATTTGTCTTATCTTTTTCACATTCTCTAATTAATCCATATATAATCATTAAAATAGAAAGCATTAATGCCGCATCAACATAATAATTAAATATTTGAACTACTGTAATAGCATTAAAGACCAATAAAAAAGGTATTAAAATACTTGTAAGTAAATTCCTTTTTTTATCTTTGTATAAATATGAAAACAATATTCCAAATGTACTATACATTAGAATTAATGTATAACCTTTTCCACTTTCAATATTTCCAGTTAATTTATATATAACTGCTGCAAATATTTCTGTTCCTTTTGCATAATGATCTATCCAAAGTGTATTTATATTTTCACTTGATACATCAAATGGATTTCCTCTTTCTTTATTTAATTCTTTGCTACTTTCATAATTTGGATTCCATCCATTTTTTAGACACCCTATTGCTAGTTTATGGTATGTATTTCCATCTGCTGTAGAGTCATATATTTTTCCCTCTACAATAGTTACTCCAACAAAAATCAGTAACGCAAGTATTATTGCTATTATATTAATCTTTTTGCTCTCTTTTTTATAAAAAAACATAAATAAAGCTATTGTTATTAGTGTAATTATTGGTAAATGTAAACTTGTAATTGTAACTTTGATAAAAAACAATAATGTCGTAATTATTAATATAAGGACTATTTCTAATAATAAGAATATAGATGACTTTTTCAATATTTCTATTATATTATTTTTCATATTTGTTCAAAATCCTTTCTTAATTCGTAAATAAGAATCATTCTTATAATTGTTCTGCAAATCCTTTTTGTAATTTATTAAAAATTAAATAACCTATCCAACAAGCAAATATTGATATTAGTATTAAACATGCTATCGGCTTTATTTCAGGCATTGTTTTATAGTAGAAAATACTTCTATATGCACCTATAATATATGTCATTGGATTAATATTTAATATCCATTTAAAATTATCAGGAATAGAATCCACACTATACACAATTGGAGTTGCATAAAACAAAAGTTGTAAAAAAATTCCTATAAAATGCTGTAAATCTCTTAAATATACACATATACTTGTAACTATAAATGAAATCCAAATAAGTAAAATATATTGTGCAAATAATACTAATGGATATAATAAAATATACTTGCTAATTCCAACTCCTCCAATGATTACAAAACCCAGTATTATTATTGTAGATATTAAAAAATTTACTGCTTCAGATGTTACAACTGATATTGGCAATATTTCTCTTGGAAAATAAACCTTTTTTAATATATTACCATTTTCTATACAGTTAAATGCCGCTCTTGATATTGTTGTTGAAAAAAATGTCCATGGAATTAAAGCACAACATAGAAATATTGCATAGTTTTCCTGTGGATTTTTTAATATCATTTGGAAAACAATTGCATATACAGCTATTTGCAATAATGGGTTTAAAAATGACCATATAACTCCTAAAAAAGAATTTTTATATTTTCCTCTAATTTCTTTTTTTACACTTGTTTTTAATAATTCTCTATAATTGTATAAATTCTTAAATACTTTTAGCATTTATAACTCCTTCTTTATATTCTTGCTATTTTTTTTATAATACTCTTTATTTTTGTTTTTTTTAGAAAATTTATTATTCCTGTTTTTTTAAGCACTTTTATAAATCCTCTCCATAAGGGATTTCTCCATAGTCTTTCTTTAATTTTCATCATTATATATCTTCTTTTAGCCTTTTTATTCAAGTTATAATTACTTAAATAATCACTATCAATATCTTGTGGAAAATAATTTCTTATATCTAGCTGATTGTACATAACAATTAATTGTTTATATAAGTCTTTATTCACAACACTTAATGGATTTACTATAGTACCTTTTTGAGTCATCTCTACAAAATCATCTTCCATTTTTTTAACCATTTGATTTACAGTATAACCATTTAATATTTTTTTTCTGCAATTGCTCTTAAGTGATTCATCATTTAAGATTTCCTTAATCGCATTAGCATATCTTTCTATTTCTTCTTCTGAATAGTCTCTATTATAAAAGCCATCTATATCTGTTTGAATATTTTGAACAACTCTTCCACAACTAGAATCAACTAGTTCTTTCTGACCACCTACATCTGCAGTAACAACAGGTGTACCCATAGCTAAAGATTCATAAGTTGTAATTGTCAATCCTTCAACAAGTGAACAAATTACACTTACATCAGCTAATTTGTAAAAAGGTTTTACATTTTTTTGCATTCCATAAAAAATAACATCTTTATCTATTTTTTCTGATCTTGCTGTGTCCTTCATTTCTTGAAGAATATCGCCTTCGCCTACTACTAGCAAAAGTAGATTTTTATCTTCTTCTAATAGTTTTTTAAATACTTTTAGCATAAAAATTGGACGTTTTTCTTCTGATATTCTACACAAAAACAAAATGCATTTCTTTCCATCATACTTTTCTTTATGTTTTTCTATAGCCTTATTGTCAAAAATGTTAATCTTGGTCGAATCAAATTCTGTTTCATCTACACCTATATATACAGTTTCGACATTATCAACAGTTCTTTCCATATTAACTATCATTGATTCTTTTAATTTTTTTGTACATGTATATGTTTTGTCCAAAAATCCATCTACAGCAATTGAATCTCTAGGATATTCTCCATTTCTCCAATGCCAATTTTCACTATGTAAATAATCAGTAAAAATAACATTTGGAAATTCTGATTTTAACCAAGGTATAACATAAAATCCAAAGTAACTATTAGATTGCATAACTATATCAATATTTCTTGATTTTATAATATAGTGTATAAATCCTGGCCAATCTTGTCTATTTAAAAAACTAGTTAAGTCAAAAACTTCAGCATATTTTTCAAATCTCTGTCTCCAAATATAATCGGATGTTTCTGTTGTAACTATTGTAATATCAAATTTATTTTTATCTAATCTTGATATTAAATCATAATTAAACTTATCTGCTCCACCGATTTTAAACCAAGGAAATATAAATAGTAATCTTATTTTTTCTCCTTTAATATTAATTGGTTTTTTATCCCATTGAAATATAGATGGATAAGAATTATAATCTGATTTTGTAGTGGTTGGAAATTGAAGTGCAAATACCTCTTCTTTAACTTTGTTTGCTTGTTTTTTTATTAACTCATTAGCATACTTATCTTTTTCTTTATTTTTTCTAAAAGATTCAAGTATTCCTCCTTCTTTTTTATTTCTATACCAGAATCCATAATAATTCATTCTAATTGGACTATATCCTTTTTCAAGCATTCTAAGCCAAAGGTGCCAATCTTCATGAACATTTTCATCTCCTATATTATAGCCTCCAGCATCTAACAAATCTTTCTTTTTAATTAAACTGCAAACTGGTATAATATTTTCTTTCTTCTCTACATCTAAACTAAAAATTTGCTTCCATAAAAATTCTCTACCATCAAAATTTGCCATATCAGCATAAACCCAAGAATAGTCAGGATTTGTTTTTAAACTCCAATAGCTACATTCTAAATAAGTTGTGTCTATCACATCATCAGCATCTAACACAAATATCAAGTCACAGTTTGCTTTTGAAATTGCAATGTCTCTTGTAATAATCCTTCCATGATTTTCTTCGTTGTATATTTTTATCCTTGTGTCTAGACCTGAAATTTCATTTAATATTTCTTCTGTTCCTTCTTCAGTACTTCCATCATTTAATATAATCCATTCCCAATATGGAAAAGTTTGATTTATTACAGAATATGCTGTTTGCTTTATATATTCTTTACAGTTGTAATAGCCAGTAATTATACTAATTAAAGGCTCTCCATCATTTATTGATTGTATATGATTTAATTTTTGACCAGGTGCCATAGTATAATCAAAATATTTTTCTTCTTCGTTCATCTTATTTCTCCTTTAACTTGTCGCTTTTATATAAGCATCAACCACATCTTCTGTTTTTCCATCCATTTTAATTTTTCCTTCGCATAACCATACTGCTCTGTCACATAGTCTTTTTACAGATTGCATACTATGTGTTACAAATACCATAGTTTTTCCAGAATTTTTTAATTCCTGCATTTTATTAAAGCATTTATTTTGAAAATGTTCATCTCCTACAGATAGTATTTCATCAATTAAAAGAATATCAGCATCTACATTGATTGCAACAGAAAAAGCAAGTCTCATATACATTCCAGAAGAATATGTTCTTACTGGATTATCTATAAAAGGCCTAAGTTCTGAAAATTCAATAATATCCTCTATCCTCTCATCTATTTGCTTTTTAGTTAAACCAAATATAGAAGCATTAAAATAAATATTCTCTCTTCCAGAAAAATCTGGGTGAAATCCTGCACCAAGCTCTAGTAGAGAGGTTAATTTCCCTTCTGTTATAATCTTACCTTTATTTGGATATATAATTTTTGTCATAAGTTTTAATAATGTTGATTTTCCACTACCATTTGTGCCAATTAGAGCTACTACTTCACCTTTTTTTATTTTTAGATTAATTCCTTTTAATACTTCTCTTTTTTGTTTTTTATTTCTTGTAAAAAGAAATAGTATTTTTTCTTTTACCGTATTTGCTCTATCTAAATATACATTAAAAGTTTTATATACATCATCAACTATTATTTTGTATTCTTCTTGATCTTTCATTTACAATTATTCCTCTCTTTAGCTTTATACAAGAATCTTTCTTGAATTTTTTAATTATATCATAAATTCAACTTTTTAATCTTTTTAAAGTATTAGCAATTTTATTTGTATATCTCCATCTTTTACTTTCATATATTTTTTGTAATTCTTCATTTAAAGATTCTCCCTGTAGTTTTAAATCTGCAATAGCCTTATCCTTTGATTTTATTTGATTTAAAAAATAGTCTTTGGCTTCTAATAAATCTTTAAGCTGTTTATTTAATATATTGATGTCATTAGTTAGTTTTGTAATTTCATTATCACTTATATTTTGAGTTAATTCATCATACTTCAATGCTTTAATACTAGTTTTTATCTCATTTGTTTTTATTAATTCGAAAAATTGATCTCTATATTTTGTATAATTTGCAGAAGTAACTAAACATGGATTAGCTTTTAAGATATCCTCAAGAGTAGTATATTTATACTCTGTATTTACTTTTATTTCTTCAAAGATCATTTTTCCTATTTTTGAATTTACAATTACAGCTGATACCCCTTTATCATCGTTCATTTCTGGGAATACATTTTCAATCCCCCAATAATCTCCTAAAATTATATCTGACCTACTCTTCTTATTAAATTTCATTTGACAATTATAACAAGATTCTCTTAAAATATAATTACTTAAAAATCCATTCATATAAGTATCATCTGTAAATGGTACTATATCTTCTACTTTTTCATTTTCATAAGAAATACAATAATTATGCCATCCAAAACTTTTATTTCTAAATTTAACATTTTTTATTTGTTTATTATCTTTTCTTTCTTTTTCTTCAAGATATCTTTTAAAAACTTCTGGGCTAGGTACTCCATGGCAAATTATAGATACACATATCAAATTTTCATATTCTGTATTTAAATATGATTTTAATCCTTCTATTTGGCAAGGTGTTCCTGTAAACAAAACTTGTTTACCTTTATCTAAATCCTCTTTTACAACTTTTAAAATATCTCCTATTTCACTTTGTAAATACTTTGAACCAATTATTTTATATAAATCTTTTTCACTTTCAATTCGTATATGTTTTAATACTTTATTTTCAAAATTAGCTCCATAAACAACTCCATGTTTATTAAATACATTTTTCGCGATGAGAGATACTATCCCACCAGATGAACTATTATTTCTATCTTCTTCATTTAAATTAAATGCTGCATAAAATTCTGGATTTTCATATTTTGCACTATATACTTTATTTGCAGGACAATTATTTTTACATAGCCCACATTTTGTGCATTTTTCCTCATTGATTTTAGTACACAAAAAGCCTTCTTTATTTTTTATTATTTCTATTGCATTATTTGGGCAAGAATTAATACAGGCCATACAACCTGTGCATTTAAATTTAGATGTTATATACTTTTTATCTAATAAATCTAATCGATTTAAAATCTCGTTTAATATATTATTAGAATTTTCTTGATATTTTGGCACTTTTTCACGTAAAATATTCTTAATTGTTTCTTCATTATTAACTAAAAACTTAAATCTATCTAAAATAATTTTTGGAGTAATTGTATCTACTTGTATTACATAGTTTTCTATATTTCCAAATAAATCTAATGCAATTCCTTTTGATTTTACACTATATCCTATAACAAGTGTTGGGACTATACTAGAATATCCAGCAATACTTGCATGCGTTCTTGCTGCAATTATATAACTACAATTTGAAATTATATATTTTAATTCTTCACAGTCATATATTTTTTCATCTAAAATATTAATTCTATCTTCATCTTTATATAAATCCTTTACAATTTTTAAAGAATCTAAATCATTATTGTTTTTAATATATACATGTGGAATTAGTGCTATATTATAATCTGTTTCTTTTAAAATGTAATCAATTAAGCTTTTTATGCTTTCTAAAATATTGTTTTCATTATTTGTATAATTAGATATAAGTGGACTTATGTTTATACCAACAACTTTTTTATTTTGCTCAAAAATACTTGGCAATTCAACTTCTTTTTTTGCTAGTGTAAATGCAGTATCTGGTGACAAAATTAAATTTTCGTCACTTAAGTATTTTCTTAATGCATTATAGGTTAACGTTTCTCTTGCAACTACTATATCATAAGTTTTTAAATCTCTTATCATCTCATCTGATTGAATTTCTTCAAAAAGGGAAGTACACCAAAACACATTCCTTTTATTCAGTCTTTTTATTTCTTTATTGATTGTATATAACCAATTTGGCTCTCCATAGCAATAATTATCTCCTCCTATGGACATACATATATCGACATTTTCAATTTCTTTCAAACAATCTTTTTCATGTATTTTTTCAAAATTAGTATATTCAAATGGAATTTTTTTATAGTATTCAATTTTCTTTTTATCTTCTTCTGATAGTTCATCTTCTTTATAATATCCTTTTATAAATTTTGTAATTATATCATTGTATGAGTTTTTATCATTCAAGTCATTTGTAGATAAAATAATATCGCCATCACACATAGTTCTAATTTTTTTTATTGTAGTGTTAACAATTGCTTCACAGCCTTTATTTGAAAATGAACTTTCCCCATATAGTAAAAAATTGATTTTTCTTTTTTCCATTTATATCCTCCAAATTATAAACTTAGCTGTTTTTTATAATATAATTCCACGAATCTTTACACATATCTTCTAATTTTTTTTCAGCAATCCATCCAAGTTCTTCTTTGGCTTTTTTAGGGTCTGCATAGCATACTGCTATATCACCGGGTCTTCTATCTGTAATTCTATAATTTACTTTTTTACCTGTAGATTTTTCAAATGCATTTACCATGTCTAAAACACTATATCCTGTTCCAGTTCCCAAATTATAAATATATATACCTTGTCCTTCTTTGTCTATTTTTTCTAATGCTTTAACATGCCCTTTTGCTAAATCTACAACATGAATATAATCTCTAACTCCTGTTCCATCATGTGTTTCATAATCATTTCCAAATACTGATAATTGTTCAAGCTTACCAGATGCAACTCTAACAATATAAGGCATTAAATTGTTTGGAATTCCTTGTGGCTCTTCCCCAATTAATCCACTTTCATGGCTACCTACAGGATTAAAATATCTTAATATACATATATCCCATGTATTGTCTGAATTATATATATCTTTCAATATTTGTTCTATAAATAGTTTTGTGTTTCCATATGGATTAGTTGTTCCTCCAACTCTACACTCTTCTGTTAAAGGTATTCTTTCAGGTTCACCATATACTGTTGCAGATGAGCTAAAAATAAACTTTTTGCAATTGTATTTTCTCATTGTATCAAGTAAAACTAAAGCACCTGAAACATTATTTGTATAGTATTCAATTGGTTTGCTTACTGATTCTCCTACTGCTTTAAAACCTGCAAAATTAATTACTGCATCTATTTGATTTTCTTCAAAAACTTTTTCTAACTTTTCTCTATCTTTATAATCCATTTTATAGAATTTAAAATCTTTTCCTGTAATTTTCTTAATTGCATCTAATGCTTTTTCATTACTATTTGAAAAATCATCTATTATAACTAAATCTTTTCCTTTGTTTAATAATTCCACTGCTGTATGGCTTCCAATGTATCCTGCTCCACCTGTTAATAAAATTGACATTTTTCTCCTCCTCATTTCTTCGAATTCATTATCAACTTTTCTTTAAAGCTATATTTAAACTCTTTTGGTTCAGTTTGTTCTATTTCTTCATTTTGTAATACTTTTTTAGGATTTACAATAGTAAGCTCATCCAACTTTTCTTTTCCAACAATTTCTTCTATTCTTTCTAAAATCTCTGGAATCTTTGGATATATAGTGTTTGGTCTGTGTACATCTGTGCCCAAAAAACTTATCATTTCACTTTCAAGAAATTTTTTTGCTAAAATTTCTGTTTTTTCTCCATACCATCCTATTATACTTGCAAAATTTAATTGCATTAAAACTCCTGTATCCAAAAGCTCATACATTAGACTAGGATCTTGGTGAATAAATCTATATCTTTCTGGATGAGCAAGTATTGGAGTAATATTGTTTTGCAACATTTCATATAAAACATCATACACATTAATTGGTTTAACATTCATAGCAAATTCAAAAAGCATATATTTTGAATTATTTATTGTAGTTATTCTGTTATCATTTAAAAGTTTTATAATGTTTTCTGAAAAATAAACTTCATTACCTAAATATAAATTAACATTAATGTTTTCCTTTTTCAAAGCCGTAGATAATGCATTAATCCATTCTTGTCTTTCATCTACTGTTGATTCATAATAGTTTTCTATATAATGTGATGTAGATATAATAGAATCAAATCCTACTGATTCCGCTTCTTTAATCAAATTAAAAGTTTCTTCAACACTTCTAGATCCATCATCTATATTAGGTAATATATGTGTGTGAAAATCTATCATACCTCTTACCTTCTATCTCTATGTATTTTTCTCTTTTTCTAAATACTGATTAATTTGGTTTAATATATCGTTAGTCTTAGCAGTTGAAGTCATAGGTGTATCAAGAGAGCTCTGTTCTTTTTCTCTTAATGCTTTTGGAATTTCCAAATCTTTATTGTTTGAATTATTAACTTCTGTCTTTAATGGTTTTTGAGGAGTAGTATTATTTGTTTCAATTTTTTTAGTAAACTCTTCTTTAATTTTAGAATTATGCTTTTTATGTTGCTCTCCTTTATCATGTCCATAGTAATAGTATTTTTCACCATATTTCTTTGCAGATACAGGAACTTTGTTTATAATAACACCTGCTAAATTTCCACCAACATTTTTAATATTTTTTACAACTCTTTGTAATGCATCTTTTTTTGTCATTTTATGAGCTGTAACAACTATTGTAGTATCTACCATTCTAGATAGAATTACAGAGTCTGTAACTAATTCACAAGGAGTACCATCTACTATTACTATATCACACATTTTTTTTAGTTCTTCTAAAACTTTAGACATTTCTTGAGACACTAATAATTCAGATGGATTAGGTGGTACATTTCCAGCAGTTATTACAAATAAGTTTTCTACTTCTGTTTCTTGTATATAATCTAAAATCTGTTCTGGATTATTATTTTCAATATCAAATTCTGCTAATAAATTTGATAAACCTGGTCTTGGAGATACTCCAAATATAGTATATTGCCTTCCTTTTCTCATGTCTGCATCTATCAAAATTACTCTTTTTCCTGCTTGAGCAAAGGTAACTGCTAAATTAGAAGTAACCCAACTTTTTCCTTCTCCTGGAAAAGTTGATGTAACAAGAAGAGTTTTCATTTTTTTACTACTACTCATAAATTGTATATTAGTTCTTAATGTTCTAAAAACCTCTGAAATTGGAGATTTAGGATCTTTATGTGCTATAACTTCTTTTTTCATTTTCTTTTGCCTCCTTTTACATTTGCAATATTATCGATTAATGGAATTGAAACTAAAACAGGTATACCAAATCCCTTTTCTATATCTTCAGTTGATTTGATTGTGGTATCTAACATATTTGCAATTACCACATAAAAGACTGATATTACTGCACCTATGAATGCAAATATTAAAACATCATTTGTATGATTAATATTAGATGGTGTATAATTTGGTATTGCTTGATCCAACACATTAATATTATTAATCTTATATAATTCCTTAACTTTTTCACTAAATACTTTTGCTATTTCATTTGCAATTTTCGCGGCTTCATCAGCATCTTCATTTGTAACTGTAATTCTAATAATATCAGCATCTTCAACAGCACTTACAGAAACCTGTTTTTTTAATTCATTATCTTTTATGCTTAAATTTAAATTTTCTATTACAGATCCTACAACAGCATCACTTTTAACAATTTCACTATATGTAGAAACTAATTTCGAGTTCAAATTGACATCTGTCGTTGTTATAGCATTTGATGTTTCACTACCACTTGCACTAGCTAGTACAAGTGTTGTTTTAGCACTATATTTAGGTTCAACAAAACCAATCGTATATACTACACCTATTCCTATAAATACAATAATAATTATTAAAATTTGAAATATTTTGCTCATGAATAAATCAAATAGTTCTTTTAAATCTAATTCTTCCATCGTTTTTCTCCTCTTCTATTTTGTATTTTACTTGGTAATTGTATTATATTTTATAAAAAAAAACAAGTGGTTTTTTATTTTTTTTAATTTGGGACCGGGTATTTTTTGCACGTGCAATTGGGACCGGGTAATTTTTGAAAAAATTATCATTTGAGGACAGTCCTTTTTGTAAAAGTATATAAAAAAATAACTAATCCGCGTCAGCATATCGTTTTTAAAATCCGTATGGTGGGTATCCCTTAAGGGGGTACCATAGGATTTAAAAAATGATTTGCGGTTAAACAGGATTAGTTATTTACATTGTAAAAAAAGGACTGTACTCAAATGATAATTGACAATAATAAATCTATTATATATAATGTGGAAAAACAAGGAGGATTAAATATGGGAACACCACATAATAATGCAAATATTGGAGAAATTGCAAAAAATGTTATAATGCCAGGAGACCCTAATAGAGCCAAACTTATTGTAGAAAAATATTTAGAAAATGCAAAATTAGTTAGCGACGTTAGAGGAATTTTAGCATTTACTGGAACATATAAAGGAAAAGAAATTACAGTTATGGCATCTGGTATGGGTATGCCCAGTATGGGAATATATTGTTATGAACTTTATAAATACTATGATGTAGATAATATTATAAGAGTAGGTTCTTGTGGAGCAAATAACCCAGATTTAAACTTATTTGATATAATTTTAACTACAGAAGTTTATACAGAAGGAAATTTTGCATATACTTTTGCAAGTAAAGATGAACATTTTGTACAACCAAGTGAAGAACTAAATAATAAAATTTTAAAAACAGCCAAAGAAAAGAATATTTCATTATCAATAGGTCATACAGTTTGTACAGAAATATTTGATGCTTATCAATTAGACCAAAAAAGTTATAATGAAAGAATACCAAAAGACTTTAACCCATTAGGAACTGAAATGGAAGCCTTTGCACTGCTTTATACTGCAAAAGCTTTAAATAAAAATGCTGCCTGCATTATGACAGTTGTAGATTCAATGTATAAAAATTCATTTGCAACAGCTGAAGAAAGAGAAAAAGGATTGAACAATATGATTGAATTAGCACTAGATAGTTTGTGTTAAATTGGTAAATTGGGGTAAATTGGGACCGGGTATTTTTTGTACATTTATTAAAAAATAACTAATCCGCGTCAGCATATCGTTTTTAAAATCCGTATGGTGGGTATCCCTAAAGGGGGTACCATAGGATTTTTAAAAATGATGTGCGGTTAAACAGGATTAGTTATTTTCATTGGTGTGCAAAAAATACCCGGTCCCAATTTACCAACATTACTTTATTGTCTCCATACTCTGTCCTGGCTCTATGTTATCGAAATTATAGTAAGTTGTTGGTATTTGCCCAATTATAATATGTTCTGCAAGAAGCACCTGGTTTGAGATTTCTTCTTGCAGAGTTTTTATTGGTGTTAATATTGTTACTCTACTGTTTATTTGGAGGTAAATTCTATGTAATGTTTGATTTATACCTTGTGATACAAATTCACTTCTTAAATCTGTTTCAACATCCCCTGCTGAACTTATTTTCAAACTCATATTAGGTCCTATTCCTGATAACATTTTTATCCCTGTTAAACTTCCAATTGATAGTTTTATTTTGGATGAACTTGTATTGTCTAATGATTTTTGTATAAATGATGCTATATCAGATGTAAGTAAATTCATTTTTAAAATATTAGCATTTATCATTTGTATATTGCCTTCTGAATCTTTTTCTATTGTAAATAAGTCTTCATAGCTATATCCAACAATTGCTCTTGTAGATTCTTCATTTGTTATTTTTGTAGCAATTGCTTTTGCCTCTGTTAAAGCTAAATTTTCAAAAATAGGATCAATACTATTATAAATCACTAAACATATCATTAATGCAATCATTATAATTATTAAATAGTAAAAAAAATTTGATTTATCTTCATGTTTATTATTAAATCTATATTTTCTAGGTTTAAAAATTTTTATTCTTTTTCTCGAATATATTTTACACAAAGGCTGATTTTGTTGCATTTTGAATAGTTTCCTTTTTTATATAATTGAATTTTGGGATATAAATTTTTTGTCCTATATCAATTTTACTTATATCTTCTATTCCATTCATTCTTGATATATCATCTATTGTACTATTAAATTTTTTAGCGATTTTCCATAATGTATCTCCAGGTTTTACTATATATAAAATCAAACTATCATAGTCATCATTTTCGCTATTTCTATCTTCTATTTGAATATTGTCAATTATATTTATGTTTACATTATTACTTATTTTTGTATTGATTTCTAAAACAGCTTCTATCTGAACATTTCCTTCTGATTTAAAATTATATTTTATTTCTTTTATTATAATATCATAGTCAACATTTACATTTGAACTATTTTGCCTATTTTCAACCAGAATCTCAAATGGTACCTTTATATTCCTTGAATTTATTACATTTCCTGAATTATAGATAAAATTTAAACCTATATTGCCTGTATATGTTATTTTAGTATCAGTTATTGATGTATTTGAAATGCTTACGTCGGTTTGAATATCAATTAGCATATTTTCTTCAATATCTAAATTATTAACTTTTTCATTTATTACAAATTCATTTGAATATTCAGATCTATCATTTGATATCATAATATTTTTCTCAGTATATTCTAAATTTGCACTTGGAGTATATAAATCCTGTATTAGCGAAATATCTTTTTTTTCATATGCCATACAACTTGGCTCTATTTCCAGCTCAACATAAATTGAGTGATCTTCTGCTGGATTTGGTTTTACTATCATATTTTTTATCTCATAATTCACTTCACAAATATTTTTATCTGTTATATTTTGAATGTCTATAAAACCTACAACTGGAATTAACGCATTTGCAGCTTTTACTCTATTATCTTCTGTTAAATATATAATTTTTATATTAGCTTCTGCTTTTGTTAACACCTTATTATAACTTAATTTTAAATCTTTATTTATTAAATTAACATTTACATTCAATATTTCAGCAAGTTCATCTTGTGTATCAATATTAATGTTTTCTTTTGCATAAACTGTTGTTTTTCCATTACCTATTAATGAATTTACTTGAAAATCTTGATTTAAAATTTGTATATCCTGAATATCTTGCACGCTATTTACTATTTCTACATCTTCATTTGAATATAGGTATATACATATTTCTACACTTGACTTTAGATTAATTTTTCTACCATTAATAACCTTACATTCCATATCTATAATTTCACATTTAGTAACTAAATTCATTCCTTCTTTTGCACCTTGTACAGAAATGTATTGTGAAAAATCTATTGTACAATTCAGTGCTCTTAAGTTATCTGCATTACTATCTGGAAGATACATTACATATGTATTAACATTTCCCTCTATTTTTACCTTGTCTTGCATTACTTCTTTTTTAGAAACACATAAATTACCTTTAACATTTATTGTATTTAATATATCTGGCTTTGTATCTGGTACTATCATGTCTTCTTCTACATATATTATCTCTTTTTTCTCTGCCACAAGTTTATTGATACAAATATTTTCTTTGCTTAGTTCTATTTCCATAAAAAACCTCCTAATATAATTTTATTATTAATTATATTAGGAAGTTTAAATTTTATGCATTTTTTTCATTGGGGACTGTCCCCAGTGCAAAATTTTTCATTTGGGACTGTCCCCAATGAAAAAAAATATATAAATCATTGCTATTATTATTAAAAAATACTATAATATAATTAGTAAAAAAATTGGAGGTGAAAATATGTTAATTTCAACAACTTCAACAATTTCAGGTAAAGACATTAAAGAATACAGAGGAGTTGTATTCGGTGAAGTAATAAATGGCGTTAATTTTATTAAAGATTTTACTGCCGGAATTACAAATATTCTTGGTGGACGAGCTGAAGAATATGAACAAGAATTAATTAATACTAGAGCAGATGCAATTAATGAAATGATAGAAAGGGCAGAAAAAATTGGTGCAAATGCAATCATAGGCGTTAAAATAGATTATGAACCAATGGGGCAAAATTCTTCTATGTTAATGGTTGTAGCTTCAGGAACAGCAGTTATTATTGAATAATATAAAAGGAGGTATTCATTATGAAAAAAAATGGAGAATATGTAGGTGTTGACGATAAATATATTCCCGAAAATGAAAAATATGTTGATGATTCATTACTAGGAGATAAACAGATAAACCAAGAAAATATAAAAAAGGTTGCCAAAAAAATTGGTGTCGGCTATTTGATTTTTATAGGACTAATCATTGCTGTACCTATAGGTTTAATGATATTTTTTGGTATTAGATTTAATAATGCTTTTAATAAATCAAAAAATATGTTTAATGAAGTATTAGATAAAACCACTTCCCAAATTGAAAAAACACAAAGTTCAATAAATGAAGCTGAAGAAGATTTTCAAGAAAAGGTAGATAAACAAAAAGAACAGGTAAATAAACAAAAAGAACAAGCTAATAAAATAGAAGCTGATTCTTTTAACAAAAACTTTGAATCATTTAGTGGAACAACATATAAATTGTTTTTAACTACACTACTAGATAATGTTGCCACAAATAACAAGAAAAATAGTGATAAAATTATAACAGTTGTGTACAATACCACTATTACTTCAAATCCTGATGAAATAATAAATTTAAAACAATCATTTGAAGAAGGAAAAAAATATGAATCTATACTAGATTATGATTCAAATGGATTAGTTAATAAAGTTACAATAAAAGATTTATAATATCTTTTCTGATTTGAGAATATCCACATCAAAAAATAGGACTAAAAAATAATTATAATTTTGGTTACAGTCAAGATTATAATTATTTTTTAGTCCTACATATTATTGCTTACATTACCTTTGCAATTACATATACATTCCATAGTTGTAGAGAAGCTATCTTCTCCAATTTTTTGATTATGATGTGCTAAATCTCCTGTACTTAAAATTCCCACCATTTTATTATTATTGTCAACAATAGGAATTCTTCTAATTTGATTTTGCTCCATTAAATATTGAGCATCTTCTATATCTTGCGCTGATTTACAAGTATATACATTTGTAGTCATTATTTCTGATACTGGAGTAGTTTTTGCATTTTTGTCACATGCAACACTTCTTAAAACTATATCTCTATCTGTTAAAACTCCAAGTACATTTTTTTCATCATTACATATTGGAATACATCCAACATGATTTTCATTCATTATTCTTGCTGCATCATAAATGTTACAATCCGGCTTTACAAAACATACATCTTGACACATAAATTCATTAATTCTCATAAATTTACCACCTTTCAATATTTATTATGCCAATAATTTATGAAAATATACTACCCAACTTGTGCTACTATAACCCTATCATTTTCACACAAGTCTTTTTTACTATATATATTTATATACCTTTTTTGATTTTCAAGTATTTGTCTTACTTTTTGTTTTTGATTATACCCAATTTCAAAACATAAATATCCTTGTGTATTCAAGAAGTCTAAAGATTGTTCAGATATTTTTTTATAAAATAGAAGACCATCTTTTCCACCATCTAAAGCCCCTCTTGGCTCATTCTGTACATCTTTAGGAAGTTTAACTATTTCGTCTGTTTCTATATATGGAGGATTTGATACTATTATATCAAATTTTAAATTTTTAATTTTATTAAATAAATCTGATTCTATAAAATCTATATTGTTTTTTACTCCATTAAATTCAGCGTTTTTCTTTGCTATTTCTAAAGCTTTTGAACTATTGTCTGTTGCATAGATTTTAACATTGTTTATATATTTTGCAAGAGAAACAGCAATCGCTCCACTTCCAGTACATAAATCTAAAATCATAGGATTTTCAATATTTTTTGCTAAATGAATTACTTCTTCAACTAATATTTCAGTGTCTTGTCTGGGAATTAAAACATCCTTTGTAACTAAAAAATTTAGTTTCATAAATTCCTGTTTTCCAGTAATATATTGAATTGGCTCACCTGAAATATGCTTTTTTACGTTTTTTATATAAGCTTCTCTTTCTTGAGGTGTTATTTCTTTATTATCATATATAATTAGGTATTCTTTAGACTTTTTCAAAGTTGCTTCTAATAACATACGTGCTTTATTCTTTGGTGCATCAATATTTTCGTTTTTTAACATAATTACTGCTTGATTTATTGCTTCTTTAATTGTCATAGATTACCTCCTTAATATAGATAAAGGAATTTGATATATTTATTTTTAAGGACGCGTAAGGCGAACAACCGGAGCGAAGCGTAGGGCGACTGGAGAAATCGACATTGTAGCTGAATTTTTCGTAAGAAAAATTACAGGTACATAAAGATTTCGACACCAAGGACGCAAAAATAAATATATCAAAGTCCTTTGTATCTATAATTCAATTGAAAAATTTACTCTTTCAGCAAATCCTTCCCATCTTTTATATAATCATATCCTGAAAAAATAGTAGCAATCACAGATATAATCATCATTATTGACATTAATGCATTAACTATTAAATGCCATCCTGAAAGTGTTCCTTTTGTAAATTCAAAAAATGTGCCGATATCAATAAAAGCTAAAATAATTGCAATCATTTGGCTTACTGTTTTAAGTTTTCCCCAAATTGATGCTGCAATAACTTTTCCTCCATTACCTACAGCTATTAATCTGTAACCTGATACAACAAACTCTCTAAATAACACTATAATTGGTATCCATCCTGGAATTTTTCCTAATTCAACAAGTATTATTAAAGCTGCAAGCACAAGAATTTTATCTGCAATCGGATCTAAAAATTTACCAAATGTAGTTACTAAATTTCTTTTTCTAGCAATTGTTCCATCAAGTTTATCAGTAATTGATGCAATTATAAATATTAATTCCATTATTAAAAAACTAATTGGAATATCTAAAAAAACTCCTTGTATTT
>CAMZHI010000008.1 GCA_947306755.1 uncultured Clostridia bacterium
TTGTAACATATTTAATGAAAAAAGAAAATCTATCAGCTGATGAAATTGAAACAATATTAAATAAAAAATCAGGACTTCAAGCAATTTCAGGTTTGGTTCCAGACTTTAGAGAAATTGAACTTGCATCATATGAAAAAGGAAGTATGGCAGAAACTGCAATAAAAAGCTTTACTTATGCTATTGCAGGATATATTGCAAAATATGCTGTTGCAATGAGAGGAATTGATTATTTAGTATTTACTGGTGGAATTGGAGAAAATCAAATAAATATACGTAAATGGATATGTGAACAATTAGAATTTATGGGTATTTTGCTAGATGAAGAGGTAAATAACATAAGAGGCGAGGAAAAACTTATTTCTAAACCAGAATCTAAAGTAAAAATATTTGTAATCCCTACAAATGAAGAATTAATGATAGCAAAAGAAACTGAAAGATTAATAAAATAGTGTTTACATAAGACAATTTTTATGATATAATTTTTAAAAATTATTATGAAAGAGAATTATATATGTCAAATGCTTTTAAAAAACAATATGAAGTAGTAGAATACCTTCCTAAGGAAGAATATTTGCAAAGACTGTTTTCAATTTGTGCTTATATGTTTAGAGAGCCAGTTGATACACCAAAAAAATCGGATGACAATAAAGTTAATAAACCAAAAGAGTGGGGTGACCCTAAAGTTGCAGCTTTGGAAATAAAGGATAAAACAAGACGTTCAGGACTACCTGCATATAGTCATTCTTATCGAGTTGCAAAGTATTTATATGATTTAAAAATATATGGTTTAGGAACAGAATATGTAATTGCAGCACTTTTTCATGATGTTTTAGAAGATACAATATTTACAGAAAAAAGTTTAGAGCAGATTTTAAGAAAAGTTAAAGAAAAATATCATGATTTTCCTGATGGTCAAGATTGCGATATTGGTGTTATAATAGATGCTGTTGCAAGATTAACCAAAGACATAGAATTTCCCAAATGCTATGAAGTATTTAGATTAGAAACAGAAAATGGTGACCTTTTTTCTATACAAAACTTTTGGGGAGAAAGAAAAATTCTTCAACATAAAGAGAAAGGGGAACTAATAGAAGAAAACGGTAATCCAAAACCAAAATTAATTAATAAGGATAAGGATAAGAATAAGGATATGGATAAGGAATATCTAAAATCTTATTTAAATCCATCTGAAATACAAAAATGTGAAGACTATATAAAAAGGATGAATGACTATAAAGAAGCAATGGAAAAATACATAAAAATAATATGTGAATCTCCAATTGCAATGGTTGTAAAAATTGCAGATAGAATAGATAATTTAAAACATATCGCTCCAAACGATTCAGCAGAATGGATAGAAAAGTATATACTAGAAACAATTTGGATTTCTAGTATATTTGATGAATTAAGAAAAAGAAACAATATAGCTAAAACATTAATTGATCAATTGGATAAGGATTTACAAAATGCTCTTAAATTAGCAACAGAACAAATGAAAAAAAGACAACAACAGTCTACTGGTATATGCTTATAATAGCTTAATATGACAGAACATAGATTATACGATATAAATAAATATTTGAAACAATAAGAAAAATGTGATATAATAATAGTAGAATTTTAAAGGAGGATGAAAATTTAAATGAGTAATAAGCAAGAAAACTCATCTCCTAAAGCAAGAGCCCAGTTGATATTAATGAAAAAGCTTGATGGTAAAGATTTTATATTAAAATCTGTGACTGATAATAATGGTTCTGTAATGGGATGGAATGTTCACGTTAAAGGAAAGGGAGATGTATTTTATTCAGTAAGAAGTCTTTTAAAAGGAGGACACGAAGGAAACTCATTAACAGGAAAAGTTAATAACTATAGAAATGGTAGATAATAATAGTTTATTTAGAATGATTTTCACAAAACAAAATAATAAAAGTGACCAAACTCAAGGTTACTTTTTTTTTATTGATAACCTATTGAAAACCATTACATATTATGCTAAATTATTAATATATCAATAATTTATAATTTAGAGGTAATTATGAAAAAGTTTATTTTAATAAATATTATAATGCTTTATTTGTTATTTGCACCAATTAGAGTGTATGCGAGTGTTAGGGTGTCATTGCCATTAGAGTATAAACCAGAACAGCAACAAACAATAGAAAATATTCCACAAATCGGATGTAAAGCTGCTTATGTAGTAAATCCTGAAACTGGTAAAATTTTTTATGAAAAAAATGCACATGAAAAGATGTATCCAGCAAGTACTACCAAAATTCTTACAGCTTTAGTTGTTTTAGAAAAGTGTAAATTAACAGATACAGCGATAGTTTCAAAAACAGCGCTTGATTTAGTTCCTTCAGGGTATTCAAATGCTAATTTACAAGTTGGGGAAGAATTAACTATTGAAACATTATTACAAGCATTACTTATCCCAAGTGCAAATGAAGCTGCAAATGTTCTAGCAGAACATGTAAGTGGGAGCGTTGAAGAGTTTGCCAAACTTTGTAATAATAGAGCAAAAGAACTAGGATGTGAAACATTAAATTTTGTAAATCCAAATGGACTTCATGATGAAAACCATTATTGTTCAGCATATGATTTATATTTAATTGCAAAAGAATGTCAACAGTTTGATGCCTTTAATGAAATTGTAAAAACTAAATCTTTTAAAATTCCGGCTACAAGTATCCATCCAGCAAATGATAGAGTATTTACAAATACAAATTCATTAATACTAACAAATTCAACTAGCTATTATTATCCATATTGTACGGGGATTAAAACAGGACATACTACACCTGCTGGAGAGTGTTTAGTAGCAAGTAGTTCAAAGGATAATATTAATTTGATTTCAGTAGTTTTAGGTGGTGGAACAAATAGCAAAGGATTAAATGAACGTTTTTATGATACAAAGCAACTTTTTGAATTTGTGTATAATAGTTATTCATATAAAGAAATTGCTAAAGAAAAAAATGTAATAACAAATATAAATGTAAAAAAAGCAACAAAAGAGACATCTTCACTTGATGCTATTATAGATACAAATATATCAACAATTGTACCAAATAATATAGATGTTTCTCAAATTCCTTCAAAAATTGATATAAAAGAAAATATAGTTGCTCCAATAGAACAAAATGAAGTATTAGGTTATGTTACATATGAAGTTGACGGATTAAATTATACTGAACAATTAGTTGCAAGCCATGATGTTTTAAAAAAGCCGTATTGGATATATAACAGCTTAATTTTAGGTGCAATACTTTTAATCATATTAATTATTGCAATAATATTAAAAAAACGAAAAAAAGAGTGTAACCACTGAACTAGTAATAAAAAAGTAAAAAAACTCTATTCAAAAGAGTTTTTTTGTGTTATAATATGAAAAGTTAGGAAAGAGGAGGAGTTAAAAATGAGTGGACACAGTAAGTGGAATAACATACAAGCAAAAAAAGGAAAAGCTGATGCATTACGTGGAAAGATATTTACAAAACTAGGTAGAGAATTATTAGTTGCAGTAAAAGCAGGAGGACCAGATCCAGCAGGAAATTCAAAATTAAAAGATGTAATTGCAAAATGTAAAGCTGCTAATATGCCAAATGATACAATAAACAATGCTATAAAAAAGGCTTCAGGAGAAGGAAGCACAGATTCTTATGAAGAAATAATGTATGAAGGATATGGACCAAACGGAGTAGCTGTAATTGTTGAAGCAAGCACAAATAATAGAAATAGAACAGCTGCAGATGTAAGACATGCATTTGATAAAGCAGGAGGAAATCTTGGAACTACTGGATGTGTTTCATATATGTTTAGTCAAAAAGGTATTATAGTAGTAGAAATAGAAACATGCAAACTATCAGAAGAAGAATTAATGATGCAAGCCTTAGATTTTGGAGCAGAAGATTTTGAAACTTGTGAAGATGTTTATGAAATTACAACAGCACCATCAGATTTTTCTTCAGTTAGAGAAAGTTTAGAAGGTCTTGGACTAGAATTCTTAGAAGCATCTGTTCAAATGGTACCATCTACAACTGTTAAATTAGATGAACATGGCGCAGAAAAGATGAATAAACTAATAGATAACCTAAATGATTTAGATGATGTAATGAATGTATATCACAATTGGGAAGAATAAAATAAAAAAATCAGAATATAATATATTAACTATATTGTATTCTGATTTTTTTTGGTAAATTGGGACCGGGTATTTTTTGCACATGGTAAATTGGGACCGGGTCCATTTTTGAATTAATAAACTAACTAAGCCGCGTCAGCATTTCGTTTTTTAAAATCCGTATGGTGGGTATCCCTAAAGGGGGTACCATA
This sequence comes from uncultured Clostridia bacterium, assembly GCA_947306755.1. Taxonomy (GTDB): domain Bacteria; phylum Bacillota; class Clostridia; order TANB77; family CAG-508; genus CAG-269. The sequence goes on from CAMZHI010000008.1 coordinate 4,330, forward strand.
GGATTTTAAAAAATGATGTGCGGTTAAACAGGCTTAGTTAGTTACTTTGAAAAAAAGGACCCGGTCCCAAATTAAGCAAGGAGGAAGTATGCTTAAAGAAATTATGGATTATTTGCCAACACATATAAAAGACATTATTATTTCATATTTGGAGAAAGATACACATCTTAAAGATTCTATTGAAGAGATAAGAATTAGAAGCAATGGAGACTTATCAATAAAAATGGGACAAGATATAATTAATCTATTTTCAAATGTAACTAAAGATGAAATTCAAGAAACTTTTGAAAATATTTGCGAAAAATCTATTTATTCATATACAAAACAAATTTCAGAAGGTTTTATTACAATAAAAGGTGGAAATAGAGTTGGAATCACAGGAAGTGTAGTTATGGAGAATAATAAAGTGATAAATATGAACTATATTTCAAGTTTGAATTTTAGAATTGCTAGACAGATAAAAGATGTATCAGATTCAATTTTAAAATATGTAATTAACATAGAAGATAATTCAATCTATAACACAATCATTGCATCACCGCCAGGGGCAGGGAAGACTACTATACTTAGAGATTTTGTAAGGAAAATATCTAATCGGAATGCCTGAGATAAATTTTTATCCAAAAACATGTGGAATTATTGACGAAAGAGGTGAAATAGCTGCGATGTATAAAGGTATCCCACAAAACGATATTGGAATTAATTCTGATGTTATAAATAATGTATCAAAATCAATTGGAATAAATATGCTTATAAGATCAATGGGACCTCAAATAATTATTTGTGATGAAATAGGGTCAAAAGAAGATATTGAAGCAATAGAAAGAGCAACATTAAGTGGGGTTAAAGGAGTTTTTACGGCACATGCATCAAGTATAGAAGAAATAAGACAAAATTCAAATTTAAACAAATTGATAGAAAATAAAATAATTCAAAGAATAATAATATTAGATTTAATCAATAAGGGAAAAATAAAGCAAGTTGAAAAAATAGTATAATGAGTTACTAAAAAATATAGATAATTATTGAAGTGAGATATATATTTTAATAAAAAATATACTAAATATAGTTCTAAAAAATATTTATTAAACATATACTATCTGTAGAGGATGATTATATGGAAATATTAAGATATTTTTTTTTATTTGGTATTGTAGTAGGGAGTACAAGCATTGGATTTATATTATCCAAAAGATATTCAGATAGATTAGAAGAATTAAATGCGTTTAATACTTTAGTAAATATACTACAAAATTCTATAAAATTCACCAAATTACCTTTAAATGAGATTTTTGAACAAATTGGAAATATTACAATAAAAACTAATGTAAAAAATATATTTATAATTTGCAAGGAAAATCTTACTAATTTGAATGTAGATAATGCATGGAAGAAAGCAATAGATGAAGAAATATATTACTTAAATATGAAAAATGAAGATTTTGATGTTATAGAAACATTAGGTAGTATTTTAGGTAAAACAGACATTGATGGGCAAATGAGCGGATTAAACCAATTTAAAGAAAGATTAAGTATTCAAATAAAACAGGCAGAATTTGAAAAAAACAAAAATTCTAAAATGTTCAAAAGTTTAGGAACAATAGTAGGGTTAGTAATAGTAATACTACTATTTTAATATGGCAATTTGGTAAATTGGAACCGGGTACTTTTTACAAAGGAGATAGATGAAATGAATGTTGATTTGCTTTTTAAAATTGCAGCAGTAGGAATTTTAGTCGCTGTTTTACATCAAGTGTTATGTAGAGCCGGAAGAGAAGAACAAGCAATGATGACAACTTTAGCAGGGTTAGTAATAGTTCTTACCCTAGTAATAAAAGAAATAAGTTCATTATTTGATACAGTAAGAACATTATTTGGTTTATAAAATTGAACTGATAAAATATAAGAATTCAATACATTGGGGTGAGAAAAAGCATATGGACGAAGTCATAAAAATAGTAGGAATAGGTTTAATATCTCTAATACTTATTATAATTATTAAGCAATACAGACCAGAATTTGCAATTTATATTTCTATAATTTCTGGCATAATTATTTTTTTCTATGCAATAGACAAGCTAACTAATATAATTGACCTATTAAAACAAATTTGCAATCAATCTGGAGTTAATAATAAATATCTTGGAATACTAATTAAAATGACAGGAATTGCATTTTTAGCAGAATTTGCAATAAGTATATGCAAGGATGCGGGGGAAAGCTCTTTGGCAAATAAAATTGAGTTAGGAAGTAAAGCAATAGTAATCTCAATGTCTATACCAATAATACATAATTTACTAGAAATAATATTAAACTTAATGCCCACTTAGTATAAAAATAATGAATAGTGAATAATACAAATGTAATATTAAAGAAATACTAATTATTCATTATTAATTATTAAGCACCCGGTCCCAAATTACCATGTGCAAAAAATACCCGGTCCCAATTTACCAAAAAAGGAAATACTGATGAAAAAAATTATTGTTTTTTTGATTGTTTTTATTCTAGTACCTAATATTTCATGTGCAGAAGAAAATTCTGCAAAACTTGATTCATCTGCTATTATTAAAAAACAAGAGGAATCATTTGGTATTAGAGATTTTTTGAGAGATTGTGAAAGATATGCACCAGATTTTATTAATGATTTAAATATTAAAAATCTTTTTAATAATTATATTTCAGGTGATTTTGACAATAAAGGTCTCTTTAATAAAGCAGGTGGCTTAATAAAAAATGGATTTACAGATGTTTTCAAAATATTACTAAGTATTATTGTTATTGTTTTAATACATAGCCTTTTAAAAGCATTGACTGATAATTTAGAAAATAATAGTGTTTCTCAAATTGTTTATTATGTTCAATATATTTTGATTGTCACAATAATTATGGCAAGTTTTTCTGAAATCCTAGATAGTATTATAGCATCAATTGATAATATGGTTGGTTTTACAAGAAGTTTGGTTCCTCTTTTAATAACACTTATGATATATACAGGTAATATTACAACTAGTACAGTACTAGAACCCATTTTGTTATTTATAATTGAATTAATTGCAAATATAATTAAAATTGGTATTATTCCGATTGTGTCTTTAATAATAGCATTAATAATAGTATCCAAAATAAGTAATAGAGTGCAAATTCAAAGAATATCTAAATTCATGAAATCAAGTGTTGTTTGGACTTTAGGTATTATTCTTACAGTTTTTATAGGACTTGTTTCATTAGAAGGAAGCCTTACTTCAGCTATAGATGGGGTAACAGCGAAAACTGCTAAAGCTGCAATTAGTTCTCTTATACCAGTTGTAGGAAAGACTTTAGGAGATGGAGTAGATAGTGTTTTAGGATGTGGAGTAATTTTAAAAAATGCAGTAGGTGTTATGGGTGTAATTATTATAATAAGTATATGTTTATTACCAATAATAAGACTTGCAGCCTTTACAATAATGTATTCAGTTTCATCAGCTATTATCGAACCTTTAGCTGATGACAAAATTGTTAAACTTTTAGATGAAATGAGTGATGTTTTTAAACTATTACTAGCGATTATATGCAGTGTAAGCTTTTTATTAATAATTGGAATAACATTAGTTATAAAAATATCAAATAGTGGGATGATGTATAGATGATTAGTTTTTTAAGTACATGGATAGGACAGATTGCAGTATCTGTAATAATAGTTAGTATATTTGAGATGATTCTTCCAAATGGAAATTTAAAAAAATATATAAAAGTAGTACTTGGAATTTATATTGTGTATTGTATGATAACACCTTTTGTAAATAAAAACAAATTATTTGATATTAATGATTTAGATATTAAAAAATATACTACAAATAATACTTCCAAAAGAAATATAAATCAAGAAAGTATGGATAAAAGACTAGAAGTATTATATATAGATGAATTAGAAAAAAATATTAATATTAAAATAAACGAATATGGATATGAGATTTATAAATGTAAAATTGATGCAAATTTAAATGGTACTAAAGAAAATTCAGGAATACATAGAATTGACTTGATAATAAAAAAAAGCCAGAATAATAAAATTAAAGTTGATAAAGTAGAAATAGGAAATAACATAAACCAACAAGAAATAGAAGATATAAACATCGATCAAATAAAACAGCTAATAGCAGATTATCTAGAAATAAGTCAAAATATTATCAGTATAAAAGTTAAGTAAGACTATCATATTTTTATAAAATAGACAGTCTTCTAATTAAAAAAGGAGTTGGCAGTTATGGAAAATTTTTTCAAAAAAATAGGTGAGAAAAATTCAAAATCAGAAAGTAAAAAGAAAATAGAAAATTTATGTTTTTTTATTGGTATATTAGTTATAACTTTAATTTTAATGAAAAGTATTTGGAAAGGAAATACTGAAAAATCGAAATTAGATGAAAAAGAAAATTTTACAGATGAAGTTTTAGCTATAGACAATAATAATCAAAAAAATAATGAAATTGAAGATAAATTAGAAGATATACTTTCTTCTATAAAAAATGTAGGAAAAGTAAATGTTTTTATTAATTATTCTGAAAGTACAAGTTATATACCTTTATATGATGAGAGTACAACAACTAGTACTACAACAGAAGGAGATTCCTCTGGAGGTACAAGAAATACAGTAGAAACCGAAAATCAAAAAGAAGTGGTATTTACTGAAAAATCAGGAGTTAAAGACCCGGTAATACAAAAAACTTTGATGCCAATTATTGAAGGAGTCATTATAACAGCAGAAGGAGCAAGTAATGCAAATGTTAAAACTGACATTATTTCTGCTGTTCAAGCGGTTACTGGGGTTAGTTTAGATAGGATACAGGTATTTGAAATGAAATGAGTTTGAAAAATAATTGGTAAATTTCGTTGTTAAACTACATTCGAAAATCCTGCGACGTACAAAAAGTACGACTAGGATTTTCTCATTTGTTTGCCTTGAAATTTATCCAATTCTTTTCCAAATGTGGGAGTTCAATGGGTTAATTTCTTATACAATAAATAAGGATTATAGATTATAGGAGGATGTATTGATGGTAAATTTAAAAAGAAAAGAGTTTATAATTTATGCAATTGCTATAATGTTGGTAACTGCTGGATATTTTAATTATTTGAATTTTGATTTTAAATCTATAAAGACTTCTGTTATGCCAGAAAAAAATGATATAGATGAAATCTCAAATAATGTACAATTACAAAAAAAAGAGGATTTGGAAAATGATGGAGAAGCAAACGAAGAAAAAAATAGCATTTTAGAATCAAAAAATAAAGAAGAAAATCAGATTGAAGTTTTAACTAATGAAACAGAAGAAGAAACTAATAATAACAAAACAAATATAGGAGATGCTGTATTAGTAAGTAGTAATGAAATGATAGATAATAAATCTGAAGCAGATGATTATTATGCAGCTACAAAGTTACAGAGAAATCAAATGTATGCAGAAATGATAAATAATTATGAAGATTTAATTAATAATCAAAATTTGTCAGAAGTACAAAAATCAATTGCTACAGAAGAGATTACCAAAATTAATAATAAGAAAAATGCAATAATGATTTGTGAAAACTTGATTTTGTCAAAAAATTTTGAAGAATGTGTAATACTTATTAATGAAGAGAGTGTTAATATAGTAGTTCATCTAAAAGATGGCTTAAATCAAGAAAAAGTTAGCCAAATTCAAAATATTATTTCAAGAGAATTAGCTACAGAGATTGAAAATATACATATTAGTGAAAAATAATCCTGTAATATTACAAAAATATTACAGGATTATTAAATTTATATTACAAAACAAAAAAATTATTGAATAAGAAAAAAAAATGATGTAAAATAATAAAGAAATGTGAAATTTTTTTAGATTATAGAGGAGGAATAATATTATGGCATCAAATCCAATGCAAAGACAAGCAAGAAATTTTTTTCTATTAGGAATGGTTGTTTCATTACTAATAGCTGGAGTAGTTGTGGCTTTATTATTTATGCAAATGAAAAAAATAAAAGAAGAAAATGAGAAGTATTCAAATTCTATGAGAACAATATATGTTCTTAATAAAGATGTTAAATCTGGAGATTTATTAGATATAACTATGTTTTCTACAGTTCAAGCTGCAAAAACTGCTATTCCATTGGACTATGTAGATCCAAACACTTTAATTCCTGCATATTCATTATATACAAAAGACGGAGCAAAAATAACCACAGAATATGTTGAAGGTGTTCAACATTTGTATTTAAATGGAGATAAGAGTTCTGAAGTATTTAAAGATGAAGTAACTGAAAGGTATTATGTTATAAAAAACAATAACAAAGATTATATTGAAACAGTTACAGCACCAGCAATTGCAAAAATTGATGCTAAAGCTAATACAATAATGTCTCAATCTTTGGTTGCTAGATCTAATGAAATAGCTACAGATGATGTCAGAAAACAAGAATATAATACTATAGTTTTACCAATAGACTTAACTACTGGGGATTGTGTTGATATAAGATTACAATTACCAAATGGACAAGATTTTATAGTAATATCAAAAAAACGTGTTACAATACCTGACGTTAGTGGAGAATATCTAACAGATACAATACAAATGAATCTATCTGAAGATGAAATACTATCTCTATCTTGTGCGATTGTAGAAGCATATAAAATAGAAGGAACAAAACTATATGCCACAAAATACACTGATGCTGGATTACAACAAGCATCAAGCCCTACATATGTTGTTAATAATGAGGTTGCAAGATTAATGGATTCAGATAGCAACATTGTTGATAAAGCTAAAAATGCATTATATGCAAGATATAACAGCAATAACCTTAAGTCTATGAGAGAACAATATATAAATAGTTCTTTAACACAAAGTGGTAATGAAGATGGTTATAAAACAAAAGCACAAGAAAGTATTACTTCAACACAAGAATCAAGACAAAAATATTTACAATCACTTACGGCACCTGTTGTACCTACAGAATAAGAAGTTGGTTAAAACAGAAAGGATTATGCTATGAAAAAAATAGGATTTATTGGAGCATTTGATAAATCGAATTTTATAATGTATACAGCTAAATTGCTTGAACAATTGAATTATAAAGTATTGCTAGTAGATGCTACAAGTAATCAGAAACTAAAATATATTGTACCTTCAATAAACCCTACAAAGGCATATATAACAAACTTTGAAAATATGGATTTTGCAGTTGGATTTGAAACTTGGGAAGATATAGAAAAATATCTTGGTATACAGTTTGATACAAATGATGAAGATGAGAAAAACGATGAAAATGAAGAATTAAATTATGAACCATATGATTATGTAATAGTAGACCTAGATGAACCTGAAAAAATTGAAGCGTATAATTTGAATGAATTTGACAAAAATTATTTTGTAACATCTTTTGATATGTATTCTTTAAGAAAAGGCGTAAATGTATTGAAAGGATTTAATAATAATATTAAATTAACTAAAATCTTATTTTCATATGAAGCTTATAAAGAAGATGAGGAATATTTAAATTTATTATCGATGGAGTATAAAATTGATTGGAATGAATACACTATTTATTTTCAGATTTTAGGAGAAGATAATAAAGTTTTTGAAGAAAATCAAAGAGTAGAAAAAATCAGATATAAAAGGTTAAGTCTTAATTTTAGAGAATCGTTAGCTTATGTGGTTCAGGATATAGATAAAAAGCACAGTTTAGGAAGTGTAAAAAAATTAATGAAAGAATAGAGGAGAAGAAGATGGCAATAATAACTTTTTGGAATGGCACAAATGAACAATGTGGTACAACATCAAGCACAATAGCATTTGCTACACAATTAGCGATAGAACACAACATAAAAGTGTTGCTTATATCAACTTCTTTTAATGATAGAATAATAAAAGATAGTTTTTGGAAAGAAAAAAAGAAATCAGCTTTTGGTTTGTTTACAAACAACAATTCAGCTCTTGATAATAACGGAATAGAAGGGCTAGACAGAGTAATTAGAAGCAATAAAGTTTCACCTGAAATTATAAAAGATTATACACAGGTTGTATTAACTGGCAGATTTGAGGTCCTTTCTGGCGTTGAAGACAGCAGAGGTCAATATGATTTAATTAAAGAAAGATATTCACAAATAATAAGTTTAGCTGGAAAATACTACGACTTTGTTATTGTTGATTTAGATAATCAAGTTGGACAACAAACTGTTGTAGATATTTTGAAAAATTCAGATATTGTTGTTTCAACAGTATCGCAAAGAGCTAAAAAAATAGAAGAACTATATAATTTAATTAATAAAAATGATTTATTAAAAAAAGATAATACAATTATAACACTTACAAAATATATGGAAGATACAAAATATAATATTAAAAACATTTCTAGAAATTTACTAAAAAGTAAAGAGTTAGTCAATACAATTCCATATAATAATTTATTTTTTGAAGCATCACAGGAAGCAAGTGTAATAGATTTGTTTTTAAATCTTACAAAAATTAGAGAAAAAGATACAAATTATTTCTTTTTACAAGAAATAAAAAGACTATATGAAACAATACAACTAAAGCTTAGTATGAGATAGCATTTAGATTATGGATTCTTTTTAGGAGGAGATAAAACATGACAATATCTAACATTTTACTAATATTTTTAATTATTGGAATAGCAATTGGAATAATATATTATCATATTAATTCTCAAAAAAAAGCTGAAGTTGTCAGTGAAATTGATATTGATGACCAAACATATACATTAGAAAAAATGATAGAATTTATTAAAAGAAGATTAGATGAAATTACAAAAATAAATTTGTATGATATTGGTTTATCAGAAGAAGAATTGAAAAGAAGAAAGAGCAAAAAATACGAACTTAAAAAAGCTTTAAAGGGATGTACATATGGTGATGTTAATGATAAAAAATATGTTAAAGAACTTATTTATGATTTATTAGCAAAAGAATATGGGGTTTCAGAGATGAATATATCTAAGGCAATTTCTTTTGATGTTCCTTCAATGTTGACGCCTCAAGATAAATTTGACATATTGATTCATATATATAAAAAAGAATTTGGATATGAAGCTCTTGGAGAAATAATAAGAAAATATAAATTAGATGAGTTTAAATATATTCAAGGAGAAACAAAACCATGTTATGTTATTACAGAAGATGAAATAAATGATATTTTTGAAAAAGAAAATATTACCCTTTCATTTGCTGATAAATTAAGTATTGTTGTACAAAGAATATATCAGCAATATAAAGGATATTCAAGTATCGATGAAGTAAGAGATATGAATATAGATGGTGTATCAGGTGGAGTTTCAGGTTTACCAGAAAGCTTTATTAGTCAAGTTGCACAAACAGATTCAGCAGATTATTTAGCCCAGATTGAAGAACATAAAGTACAACGTGCTTGTGATAGTATTTGGATAATGTTCCATGGTAAATCTATTAGATTAGCATTTTTATCATTTGGAACAGAAGCAGAACTTAAGAGAGTATGTCAGAATATTTATAAATATAATAATCCTGGACAATTATCAGATACAAATGGTTATAAAATTAATGAAATGAAAGATGGTTCACGTGTAGTTGTTGTTAGGCCATCAATGTCTGAAACATGGGCTTTCTTTGTAAGAAAATTCGATGTTAAGCGTGCTACTCTTGAACAATGGACAGGAAAGACTGATGGAAAAGAAGATGCAATAGAATTATTAAAATACCTTGTAAAAGGAGCAAGAATCACTTCAATAACTGGTGAGCAAGGTTGTGGTAAAACAACTTTACTTATGGGTATGATAGAAAATATATATGAAACAATGAACTTGCGTATTACAGAAACCGCATTTGAGTTACACTTAAGAAAGGTTTATCCAACAAGAAATATTTTATCAATGCGTGAAACAGATACAATAGCTGGACAAGAGTGCTTGGATGTTCAGAAAAAAACAGATGGTTCTGTTAACATCATAGGTGAGGTTGCAACTGACCCTGTTGCCTCTTGGATGATACAATCCGCACAAGTTGCTTCCAAATTTACATTATTTACTCACCATGCTAAAACTTTTCCAGATTTAGTTACAGCACTTCGAAACTCAATGTTAAGAGCAGGAGTATTTAAGAATGAAAAAACAGCTGAAGAACAGGTTGTTCAAGTACTTAACTTTGATGTACATTTAACAAAAGACTTTAGAGGAAAAAGATATATAGAAAGAATTACAGAATGTACACCAGTTATTAGTAAAAATGAATATACTTATGATCATAGAAAAGAGAAAACTTTAGAAGGAAAATTTGATAAATTTTTCGATAATGCAACTCAATTTTTTGCAAAAACAACAGATAGACAATCTTATGAATATAGAAACATTCTTGAATATATTGATGGAGAATACATAATTACAAATAAAATATCAGATAAAAACATTAAAGAGATGAGACTTAATATGACAGATACTGATGCAGAGCAATTTGATAACTTTGTTGCTCGTCATTGGGGAGAAGAAAGTGTTTATAGAATGGAAGACGAAAGAAAAGAAAAATCTAAATTGGCATCAAAACTTGCAAATGCCAAAGATACTGTTTCAACAGTTGCAAAACAAGGTAGAAAACCAAGATTAGCTACATAAAGGAGGTGAATCCATGCCAACCAATATGCTTAAATACGTTATTATTGCTACCGGTGCATTATTTGCTGTTTTAATAATGGCATATGTAATTCTTAATAAAAAAATGCAGAAATCTGAATATCAGCAAATAAAAAAATTAAGACAAGGAACCAAAAGCAATAATTTCTCATTTGAAGTATTATACCAAAAATTATACATTACATATTCTAAAATACCATTTTTAAAAGCATATATATTAAAACTAAGAAGAAGACTAGAAATTCTTAATGTAGATGATGAATATGTTACACGTCGAGATTCTGCAAAAATATTATCTAGAGTATTACTTATAATAATTCCTATTATAACAGGATCTATTATATTAGCACATACTAATTATCTTACACTTTCCATAATCTTAATTTTTGAAATATTTATGGTTGATAACTTTATTGACAATATGGTTGACAAGATGGATAATAATCTTCTTAAAGAACAACTAGAATTTTTTGCAGAAATTAGACATGCATACCATGAGTTTAATATGGTAGAAGAAGCAATATATCAAATCTCACAAGATGATGAAAAAAACATATCTAAACAAGGTGAAAAAATATATGAGGTTCTTATTGCAAATGATCCAGAAACAGAACTTGAAAAATATTATGATATTGCACCAAATCCTTATCTAAAAGAGTTTGCAGGAATTTCATATTTAACAAAAGAATTTGGAGACAGAAAAGTTGACAAAACATCTTTATACTTAAAAAATGTAAGTAATATAACTGAAGAAATGCAAATTGAAATTTTAAAAAGGGATAAAATTGACTATGTTTTTCAAAGTTTATCAATAATATCTATTGTACCTGTACTTGGGTTAGAGCCACTCAAAAATTGGGCTGTTGGAAATTTTAGCTTTACACAAAGCTTTTATTCAGGAAAAGGTGGAATGGTTGTTCAAATTTTAATCATTCTTTTAACTGTAATATGTTATTTGTTATTAAGAAAAGTAAAAAATAATGGTTCAACAGATAAAAGTACACAAAACACACAAAATCCATGGCAAGAGAAGGTTTATAAAAATCCAATAGGAAAGAAAATTGTTAATTTATTTGTTCCTAAAAAAGGAACAAAAGATTATATAAAAGTGCAAAAGCTACTTAAAGATTCAGCTTCGAAACTAAAAATGGAATGGCTGTATGTTAATAGAATAACAGTTGCTATAGTTACTTTATTAGTATCACTATTCTTATTTGTTCAGTTACATAAAGTTGCAGTGAATTGGGTTTATACTGAACCCACTACAGATTATAACATAATGACAGGACTTACAGGTAACGATTTAGCTCAAGCACAAGCCGTAACCGAAAGTGATAATAAGTTTTTAGATATGTTTAAAGGCAAAATAAATACTACTGAACAAGATATAATTACTGCTATGGAAAAATCAAAAGATTATAGTGATAGCACGGAAGAGGACATTCAAAAAGCTGCTGAAAGGGTATATAAAAAACTACAAAAAATTAATAAAGAAGTTCTAGGATGGTTTGAAGTATTATTAGCAGTTATATTTATGGTATTAGCATATATGTCACCAATATGGTTAATGATGTTCCAATTAAAAATGAGAATGATGGAAATGGAAGATGAAGTTATGCAGTTCCAAACTATTATTCTAATGCTTATGAGAATAGAACGTGTTAATGTTGAAATAATACTTGAATGGCTAGAAAGATATGCTAATATATTTAAAGAACCAATATCAAGATGTGTTAATAACTATGAATCAGGTGCCTGGGAAGCTTTAGAGGTAATGAGAAATGAAACTAATTATCCATTATTTATTCGTATAGTAGAAAGTTTACAAGCAGCAGTTGAAAAAATTCCTATTAGAGATGCTTTTGATGAATTAGACTCAGACAGAGATTATTACCAAGCAAAACGTAGAGAATCAAATGATAGATTAATTTCAAGAAAAGCTATGATAGGAAAAGTAATAGGATTTGCACCAATGGTTGTAATGTTTGTAGGGTATTTAATTGTACCACTTGTATTTATTGGACTTACATCTATGAGTAGTTCAATGACTTCTATTCAGTAACGGAGGTGTGGAATGGAGAATGCATCAAAGGCTTTGTTAATTGCGGGAGCTTTAATTCTTGGTATGCTTTTAATATCATTATTATTATATACTATTGGTATATTTAAAGACTATCAAGGGTCAAAAGATGAACTTATTAATATTGAAAATACTGCAAAATTTAATCAGAGATTTACTATATATGATAGAACAGATGTACAAGGGTATGAACTAATAACATTAGTTAATCAGATAGTCGACTATAATGAAAGAAAAACAACTGATTCACAATATGGTAATGATGAACAATATCCATTTATTACATTAATTATAGATATGAATGGTATGGCAGATAAACTCCTTAGGGATGATACTATTAGTCAAGAGTATAGGCTATTTAAGAATGTAACATACTGTGATGATGAGCTTTCAGCAAAAAATAGAAGAGGTAGGTATTCTTCTTTCGAAAAGGATATACAAGATAAGCTTAAAACTGCTCTAGTTAATTTTAATATTCTTGATGATGAAACAAAAGCAAATAAAGTTGCAAAAAATATTGGTTCTATATTTCTTACTCCAAACGAGGTGAATTATAAAGCATCATTAGCTACATATGGAAGTGAACAAGCCGTTTACCAGGATATGGCTAATACATATAATATGGCTGTTAATCCAGACACTAAAGTAACATGGAAAGATGCCAAAAGAGATTTCGTTGTTGGGAATAATAATGCTGAAAGAAATAAATATTATGTATATGCTTGTATGTTTTATGAATATATGCAGTTTAAAAGAGGTGTATTTGAATGTACAAATTTACAGTATGATGATAATTTGTCTGGCAGAGTAAATATAATTGAATTTAAATTTACAGGAAATATACATTAAAAGGAGTATAATATACTATGGAGAATGCATCAAAAGCGTTAATCATAGCAAGTGGATTTTTAGCTGGAATATTATTATTAACTTTATTTTCATATATTTTGATGCAGATGAAAGAATATGCATCAAAAAACTATTCTAAAATGAGTGAGAATGAAGCATCCGAGTTTAATCAAAAGTTTTTACAATATGAGGGGAGAGAAGATCTTGCTATTCAAGATGTAATTACTATTATTAATCTTGCAAAAGATAATAATATAAAATCAAATAAACCTTTAACTATAACAGTTTTTGTCAATAATGAAGATTGGACTAATAAAAATACATATGAATTATTAGAAAACCATCTGGAAACTAAGTATAAATGTTTAAATGGTGGTATAAAAATAGATACTACTAATACGCTTTTAGTTAATAAAGTAGAATTATTTCAAAATTAAAGGAAAAAAGTGCAAATATGAAAAAATTGATTGTAATAATATTATGCTTAGTATTTATTGTATTATCAGTATTTGCTGTAAAATATATGAATTACAGATCTGAAATAGCTAAAATTAAAGAAGAAAACTTAGAGTATGAAACCTATTTAAATAAACAAATACTTGGAACTGAGCTTACAACATTTATAAACAAGGCTGTTGATAATAACGAAAGATTTAATATTTCAAAAGATGAGCAAGGTTTTTATATAAAAAATGATATTAATTCAATAGAAATAGAAATAAAAATAACAGATAATAATACTATATACAAAATGGAAACACTCTATAATGGGGGAATAGTAGACTTTGTACAATACTATAATTCAATTTATTTTGAATGTACTAAAATAGAATATAATACATTAGGAAAAGTTTGTTATGTGTTATTTGAACAGAAATCAAATTAAGATATTAATGTTAGATATGAAAATTAGTCCATAAGATTTTCTATATCTAGAAAAAATAAAAAATTTAATATTAAAAGGAGGAATTAATTATGGAAAATGCTTCAAAAGCACTAATTATAGCAGGAGCTATACTATTATCAGTTTTAATTATATCTTTAGGAATTATGGTATATAATAATGCAAAAAATGCAGCTAATGGAGGTAATATTGATAAAACTCAAATACAAGCCTTTAATTCAGAATGGGAGAGCTATATTGGTCAAAATAGAACTGCTAATGAAATAAGAAGCTTATATCAAGCTGTTATAGCAAGTAATGCTGCAGAAACAAAAGCGGGAACAAATAAATTTATAGGAATTGTAAATTCGGCTACTGCTGGTACTACATACACTGCAGCTAATAAACCAACAGCTATACCAGCAACAATTTCTAATAGTAAGACTTATACAGTAGTAGTAGGATACGATAGTACAACAGGTTTAGTTGTTGAAATAGCTTATAATTAATTACTGTGATTACAGGAGGATTCTATGGAAAATGCATCTAAAGCTTTAATAATTGCTGGAGCTATTATGGTATCAATTATGATAGTTTCATTAGGAGTTTATATTTTTAATAATTTTGGTGGAGCAGCAAAAGAAAATACTGTTAATAGAATGAATAAACAAGAAATAGGATCATTTAATTCCAGAATTACACCATATTTAGGAAATAGTATACCTGGTCCTGAGGTAAATGCTTTAATCCAATATGTAATATCCAATAATATTAATTGTGTTAAATCTGGTGAAACTCAAAAAGCGATAACAATTACTTTTCCAGGAAATGATTCTGGTATTAGCATTAATGGTGCAGGTACTTCTGTAGTCTATGGAAGTAATGTAAAACGAGTTGATACAAGTTCAGGAAAATACTATAATGTTAGTGAAGGATATGATTCTAATGGATTAATTACTACAATTACAGTTACTCCAAAACCATAAATATAAAAATAATCAAAGAAGGAGGATATACAAATGGAAAATGCATCAGATGCATTAATAATGGCTGGACAAGTTTTAATATTTATAATTGCATTAACAATTTGTATATCTTCTTTTACAACTTTAAGAGTTGGTATAGACGGAATGATGGACGAAACAGAAATAATAAAGCTTTCAAAAGATTCTGATTTATATATTAATTATATACAAAGTAGAGACGAAGGCGCTACAAGAATTGTTGGTTCTGAAACAGTGATTTCTTCTATGTATAGAGCTATAAAAGAAGATTTTACAATGTACATTGAGTTTAAAGATAATGATTTATTAAACAATCTTGAAACAGAGCTGAAAAATACGAGATATGATGTATATGGTAATGAAATACCACCTATAGAACTTATTAGATCAAAGGACAATTTAAATAGGTTGGAGATAAGAATAAGTACAAATGCAAATTATAGGTCACATTCAATTTTAGCAAATGGTTTTTATAAAAGAATAAAAAATTTAAAATTTAAAGAGTATCTTGGAGAATATCAAGAAAACGCTGATCCTGGTGTTAGTTCAGAAAACAAAATGGTTAAAAGAATTATCACATATGTTGAACAATAATATACTAAAGCATTCTGTAGAATTATTAATGAATTAAATTATTCTTACTAAATAAGCGAATAGAAACACAAAAGCAAAAAATCTGTTGAAAAATATTGCAAATTAAAAAGAAAAATGGTATAATATTATTGGTTGTATTGTTTTTGAAAGGGAGAATAAAAATGAAATTAAGTAGTAATTTAGGTAGTGCAGTAGTTGAAATTATTATAGTTGTATTAGTTGCGGGAATAATGGTTGGAGTTCCATTGTTGATAACAGCAAAAGGTACTGATGATGCTGCCAAATTAGCTGTTCAAACAGCAATAACAAATTTTACAAATAAAGTTAAAACTACTGGAGTTTTAAAACAAGAAGATTATGATAATTTAGTTTTAGAATTAGAAGCTACAGGTAATGCTTATAATACCGAAATAACAGTTCAAAAGCTTGATGAAAATCCAGCAAAAAAATCTAGTGATTCAAAAGGATCAGGAATATATTATACTATGTTTGATACTCAAGTTAAAGAATCTTTACCATTAAAATTAAAAGAGGGAGATACTATTACTGTTTCTGCAATTATGAAAGGTAAGAATTGGGTTGAGAGTATTGCCGGATTTTTAGCAGGAAATGCTGAAAAGGATAAGATAGTAGCTCAGGAATCAGCTATGATTACAGGAAATCCGGTTGAATAAAACTTTATCTTATTATAAATTAATGATTATTAAGGGGGAATAGACATGTAATTTTTATATAAAAGTTAGATGTTTGTTCCCTTTTGTTTATATACATAAGAAAGGATTTAATATATGAAACTATCAAATTTAGCAATTATCTTTTTAATTATTATATTTCCAATTATTGTTGTACTCTCAGAATATATTAATAATAGAATTGAAATTGCAACAACAGAATTAGAATATAATACGAAACTTATAGATGCAACATATGATGCAATAAAAGCATATCAGATTAATACAGTAAATAATGCATTTGGAGATGTTACAAATTCAAAAATCTCAGATATTGAAGATGCTGTTAACGTTTTTTTTAATTCACTTACTAATAGTTTCAATTACACAGGATATAAAGCCAGTATTATGAAACAATATGTACCTGCTATAGGGTTTACATTATATGATGGTTATTACATATATTCGCCATTTGAAAATAAACTTACTGGAGTTGACATTGATGCAAAGGATAGTGATGGTAATCCAATAAATTATGATCAAGGTTATAGCAAACCTGAAGAAATAACCAATGGACTTAAGCCATATGTTTATTATAGTGTAAGGTATATTAATACTTCAGAAAATTGGGATTTTGTGATAACATATACTTTGGACAATTATATAACAATACAAGGAAATATTGGACTTAATAATTATGTATATGACTGTGGATACCTATATTCTGTTGATACACCTACAGGAATTAGAAAAGATGTAAATGATGTATATATTTTTGACGGAATTGAATTTCGAGAGAGTGATACAGAAGAATTAAAAGAATATGTTGGTACTCAAGAGTATAGTTATGCTAAAATAAATGGAAAAAAATACTATTTAGAAGAAAATGAAAATGATTTTTTTGATTATGATGATGGAAATGGTGGAAAACGCATTAATAAAAAAGCCAGATTTTTCTATATAGATAATAGTGGCCAAAAGAATTATAGTCAAATAGCAAAATATGATGATACAAAAAATACAGAATATGATAGAAATAAAGAATTTATCAAGTATTATCTTGCAATAAAATATAATAAAAGTGCATATATATATTATAAAAGAGCATATGAATTTTCAAAAGCGGTGTTAGGAAGTGCAGTAAATAATTACAAAGACAAAGCCGGAAAAACTCAAAGTGGGTACAATCTTAGTAATTTAAATCATAACCAATGCGAATACTATGATACAGGTACTAGAACGGAAAATTTAAAAAAATCTGGAATTACTCCTCTATCAGAATATGGTGATAGTTTTAATATTTTTGCAGGAGACATGCATTTAGCTGACTCAAATTTTAATAAGCATAGAAAAGCAATTATAAGGTATGTTATAGAAACTAATATGTCTACTGCGATTAGTGGATTTTCTTCAAGTGTTAACAAAAATTTAAAGGAAAGAGATATAGGTTATATTCAATATATAATGCCAAAGATTTCTGAAACAGATTGGGATATTATTCAAAACAATGTATGTGCTATAGCATTTTTACAAGGATTAAAAATTGGAACCAAAAATTATAACGGGTATTCAGTTGTTGCGAACATGTTAACCAAAGAATATATTGATGAGAATGATATTTATATTTTAAAAAATGACAATACTTATTGTAAAGCAAATGACAGTACACTTGATGCTTCTAATATAAAACCAAAAACGACAGGCAATAATTATTATCCAGGAATTTGGAAAATAAATTTTGAAAGATTAAAATATGTTAAAGAAGATGGTACAGAGGTATATTATTATCCTACAGGAGCAGGTTTATTAGGTAGTTATACAAGTATTATGGGAAGTTATAAAGTTAATGAAATTGGAAATGATATGTATTCATATATACATAATCAAAATGATAATACATTAAAAAAGGCTTATTATATGGCATTAGGAAGGGAAAGATGGTGCTCATATAATGTAAATAACATAAATTATGAATTACATGGAAATAATAGAAATGAATTCTTTTTAGATGATTATTAAAAATTAAATTATTACACTGAACTGTAATCATGAAAATTTTAAAAAGCAAGATGTCAAAAAGCAAGATTTCTCTTGCTTTTTTTTTAATATTGTAGTAGAATACATAATTATAAGAAATGGAGGCTAATATGAAAGAAAAAATTGAACAAATAAAGCAAAAAACTTTGGAAGAAATAAAAAAAGTTACAGACCTTAAAAATCTTGAAGAAATTAAAATAAAAGCATTAGGAAAAAAAGGTGAACTTACTGAAGTTTTAAAAGGATTGAAAGATTTAGCTCAAGAAGAAAGACCAAAAGTTGGCGCTTGGGTAAATGAAGCAAAGGCTTCTGTTGAAGAATTTATTAAAAAAAGAGAAGAAGAATTTAAAACTTTTGAATTAAATAAAAAATTAGAAAACGAAAAAATAGATATAACATTACCAGGAAATAAATTAAAAAGAGGAAGTATACATCCATTAAATAGAGTAATAGAAGATATGGAAGATTTATTTGTTTCTATGGGGTATGATGTAGTAACAGGGCCAGAACTTGAAACAGATGAATTTTGCTTTGAAAGACTTAATGTTCCTAAGGGACATCCTGCTAGAGATATGCAAGACAGTTTTTATATTACAGATGAGAATCTTTTAAGAACTCAAACATCTGCTGTTCAGGCAAGAGTAATGCTTGCAAATGAAGACAAAACTCCAATTAGAATTATCACACTAGGAAAAACATATCGTAGAGAAGATGATGCAACACATTCACATCAATTCAATCAAATTGAGGGATTAGTTATAGATAAAAAAGAAGTTGGAGTATCTCTTGCAGATTTAAAAGGAACTTTAGAAATATTTGTAAGAAAAATAATTGGTGCAAATTTGGATTTAAGATTTAGACCTTCGTTTTTCCCATTTACAGAACCAAGTTATGAAGTAGATGTTACATGTTTTAAATGTGGCGGAAAAGGTTGTAATTTGTGTAAACAAACAGGTTGGATAGAAGTACTAGGTGCAGGAATTGTTCATCCAAATGTTTTAAAAATGAATGGATATGACCCAGAAAAATTTGGTGGTTTTGCATTTGGAACAGGAATTGATAGGCTTGCTATGTTTAGATATGGAATTACTGATATGAGGTATTTATATACAAATGATGTTAGATTCCTTAGCCAGTTTGACCGTAAGGATTGAAAAAATAATGGCCATCTTGCGTCGTTAAAAATTTATTCAAAAATCCTCATGTGCACAAAGCACACTCCGGTTTTTTCATAAATTTTTGCCTAGCAATATAACCATTCTTTTTCAAATCTATGCAGTGAAAGAGAAGATGATTGAAAAAATAATGTCCATCTAGGACTATTAGTAGTAAATAAAGATTTACAGAGAATATGTAGGGGCGATTTTAATCGCCCGCAATAATATTGTTAAAAAATATAAATATTTCAGTATTATTAATTGTAAATGAAATTTAATAAAGGAGAAAAGTTTTTATGATTTTAAGTACAAATTTTCTAAAAGATTACATTGATTTAGATGAAAATATAGATGTAAAAAAATTAGCAGAAGACATGACAAGAGTTGGAAACGAATATGATAGCGCAGAAAAACTTGTACCTGCCACAAAGCTTGTTATAGGAGAAATAATAGAATGTGAGCCACATCCAGATTCAGATCATTTACATTTATGCAAAGTAAATATTGGATCAGAAGTTCTAAATATAGTATGTGGTGCACCAAATGCGAGAAAAGGAATAAAAGTAATTGTAGCTAAAGTTGGAGCAGAACTTCCTGAAATTACAATAAAAAAAGGAAATATTCGTGGTCAAGAATCAAATGGAATGTTATGTGCTCTATATGAAATTGGAATAGATAAAAAATTCTTATCTGAAGCAGATAAAAATGGAATATGTGAATTACCAGAAGATGCACCTATTGGAGAAGACCCTATTAAATTTTTAAAATTAGATGATAATGCTATTGATTTTGAACTAACTGCTAACCGTGGAGACTTATTAAGCATTTTAGGTATGGCTTATGAAGTTGGCGCAATTTATGATAAAGAAGTTAAAGAACCAGATTTAACACATTCAGAAGTTGGAGAAGATGTAAATAAACAATTTAATCTAAAAATTGAAACTGATAATTGTAAATTATTTTTAGCAAAAATGGCTAAAGATGTTAAAATTCAAGAAAGCCCAGATTTCATTAAAAATAGACTTATTGCTTCAGGAATTAGACCAATTAATAATGTTGTAGATATAAGTAACTATGTAATGTTAGAGCTTGGTCAACCACTTCATTTTTATGATTATGACAGATTAGGAAATACAATTCTAGTTAGAATGGCAAAAAAAGATGAACCATTAAAAACTCTTGATGGTCAAGAAAGAACTCTATCTGAAGAAGATATAGTAATTACAGATGGAAAAGAGCCTGTTGGTTTAGCAGGAGTTATGGGAGGTCTTACAACAGAAGTCGAAGAAGATACTACAAGTGTTTTAATAGAAGCTGCTATTTTTGATTCTGTTAAAGTAAGAAAAACATCAAATAAAATTTTAAGAAGTGAAGCAAGCAACAGATTTGAAAAAGGTTTAGACCCTGCTAGAACTTATATGGCAATAGAAAGAGCATGTAAACTACTAGAAGAATATGCAGGAGCTAAAATTGCACCTGGAACTGTTAAATATGATAAAACAGTTAACAAAGAAAAAGAAATAGAAATTGAATATCAATTTATAAATAATGTGTTAGGATCTGAAATTTCCAAAAAAGATATACTAGATACTTTTAGAAAATTAAAATTTAAGGTAGAAGATAAAGGAGAATCAGCTTTAGTTATTGTTCCTACAAGAAGAATTGATATATCAATAAAAGAAGATTTAGTTGAAGAAGTTGGAAGAATATATGGAGTTGACAATATTCAAGGAAAACTTCCAGTAGTTCCAATGAAAATGGGACATACTGATAAAACTATTAGAGAAATTAGACACAAATTATGTGATTTAGGATTAAATGAAACTTTAACATATGTTTTAATAAATGACAAAGAAGTAAATCAATTTACA
The DNA here is from genome assembly GCA_947306755.1 of uncultured Clostridia bacterium. Taxonomy (GTDB): domain Bacteria; phylum Bacillota; class Clostridia; order TANB77; family CAG-508; genus CAG-269. The sequence goes on from CAMZHI010000008.1 coordinate 26,112, forward strand.
TGTGATGAATTTGAAGCTTTAAGACTATTAGATCCAATAACAGAAGACAGAAATACATTAAGATATACAATGATTACATCATTATATAAAATTTACGAATATAATAAAGCTAGAGAAAATAAAGATGTATGTTTATTTGAAATTGGAAAAGGCTTCTGGAAAAAAGGAGAAGTTTACGGAGAAAATCAAAAAGTATGTGTTCTAATGACTGGAAATTATTATGATAAAATTGGATATAAAGAGAGTATTAATTTCTTTGATATAAAAGGTGTTACAGAAGAACTATTAGATTTCTTAGGATATAGTGGAAGATATAGTTTTGTTAATCCTAAAAATATGCCAAAAGAATTCCATCCAGGACAAACATCAGAAATCTCTGTAAACAATGATATAGTAGGAATTATTGGTAGAATCCATCCATCAATAGAAAAAGAAGAAGTATTTGTTATGGAAATAAATCTTGATAAATTACTAGATAAAAAAGTTGGAAAAATGAAATTTAAAGAAATTTCAAAATTCCCTAAGGTAAAGAAAGATTTATCAATATTAGTAGATAAGGATATTCCATCAAAAGAAATTGAATTAAAAATAAAGAAAAAAGCTGGAAAATTATTACATGATATAAAAGTATTTGATTTATATGAAGGAAAAAATATACTTAACAATAAAAAGAGCTTAGCATATTCTTTAACATTTAGTGATCCATCAAGAACTTTACAAGATGAAGAAATCAACACAATAATGGATAGTGTAATTTTAGATTTAGAAAAAAGTGGAATGGAATTAAGAAAATGAAAAGGCAATTTAAAGCATCTGAAAAAACTAAGGATAGTTTAGTAAAATCTTTTTGGTCAATTTATAAAGAAAAAGATATAGGTAAAATTTCAGCAACAGAAATAATCAAAAAAGCAGGATATAATCGATCAACTTTTTACTTTTATTTTGATAATGTTAAATCTGTTTTAAACTATATAGAAGATACAATAATTAAAGATTTGAATGGTATTTTAAACAATAAAAATAAAATAAAAGATTTTGAAAAACCGATGTTTTTTGAAGAATTGGTAGATTTTAATAAAAAATATGGAGAATATATAGTTTATTTATTAAAAAAACAAAAAGATTATTCATTTTTATTAAAATTTAAAAAAGCTACAAAAGAGATTTTTGACAAAATACATAATGAAATAGAAAAAGATGAACGATTGAGCATTAAATATGCATTTATCACATCTGCAATTATTGGTTCATTTTTGTATTGGAATAATAATAAAAATACAATTAATGAAACTGAGTTTTATAAATTGATTTTTAAACTATCTAATGATACTTTTGATTATAATAAATAAAAGATTAAAAAATACAAGTATTTTTGATGCTTGTATTTTTTTAAAATCCGACACTTTTTAAAAAATTGATGGTTGAAAAACATTTTTAAATAGTGTATATTAATTATATAATTATTATAAAGAAAGGAAAATAAAAATATGAAAAACAAAAGAAATAAAGGAATAACCTTAAGGAACATTTTGGGGACACCTTCCAAAAACAGGATGTAAATAGGATTCTTGTACAAATAAAGATACTTTGTAATTGGAATAATACAGAGTATCTTTTTATATTTCTTTATGACATATGTGAAGATTTAAAAACTATCAGTTATAACACCATTTCAATCACAAAGGTTTTAAAAATAATTAGTAATTATAATACACTTATTGACAAGAAAATAAAAATTCTATAAAATATAAATGAAAAAAATACATAGGAGGAAATTAATATGAATAGATCAAATAAAGGAATAACATTAATAGCATTAGTAGTAACAATAATAGTATTGCTAATATTAGCAGGGATATCTATATCAATGATATCAGGACAAAACGGGATATTAACAAAAGCAGGAGAGGCAAAAACAAGAACAGATTTTGAGCAAATAAAAGAAGAATTAGGATTAGCTATAACATCGGCATCATTAGATTATTATAATGAAGGAAAGACAGGAACATTAAGAGATTATTTGTTTAGTTCAGAAGGACAAGCAAAAATAAAAAGTGAGCTTGGAACAAATGATGTAACATTTAATTCATCAAATCACACAATAACATATAAAGGAATAGTGTTTACAATAGCAGAGGATGGAACAATAAAATCTGGAATAGAAGTAGCAGAAGTAGATCCGGATAATCTAGAAGCGGAAGAATTACCAGCTGACTTCTGGATAGCAAGCGAAGGAGTAGCATATATAAATACAAAATATATAGAATGGCCAGAAGAATATGGTGATTACGGAATGTATTATGGTTCGTATGGTTATTATGGAAGCAATAATAGTTTTGGATACATACCATTACCAGGAGAATGTCAATATACAAGAATATCAGTTCCTTCAACAGTAGATGGGGAAGTGGTAACAGAATTTAACGTACAAAATGTAAATAATATTGTTTATATAGAAATTCAAGAAGGAATACAAGAAATACCAGAGTTATATGCAACAAAAGATACAATCAAAATAATTAAAGTCCAAAAAACAACGGGAATAACTGAAAGTGATTTAAGAGAAAAATTAACATATGAATTTGGCTCAACAAATTATACGATAGAGAATAGTAATGATAATCTGTTTTATATAGTGAAAATAAAAGAATATAAAACAGTAAGTGAAGAAGAAACAGAATCAAGAGCAGTAGTATTGACTATCCAGTCAACAATGGAAAATGTGACAACTATAGAATGTAACGGACAAAGTGAAGAATTAGTGGACAATAAAGCTGAGTTTATAATGACAAAGAATGGAGATTATCAAATAATTGGAAAAAATGCAGAAGGAGAAATAGTAGGAGAATCTACATGCTATGCAACAAAATGTAAAATAGAAGAATATTCAAATATACAAAATAGTAACTATACATTAACACAAGGGGGACTTACAGCAGTAGTACCGGCAGGGTTTGCTTATGGAACAAGTAGTAATGTCGGGACAATTTCAACAGGTTTAGTAATTACAGATGCAGTTGATAATGGATATAGTATAGGAAATGAATTTGTATGGATACCAGTAAATAAAGATGATTTAACTGTTGGAAACACAAATAAAAAAATAGCTGTATTACAAGATGGAAGTACAACAGATTATATAGGTGTCTTATATGATTGGGAAAGAGATTCTACAGGAAATACAGTTATTACACAAACAGCAAGCTCACGTAGAGAACCTCTTCAAGATGATAATGAGTCTGGAATATTGATGCAAAGTGATTATAATGCTTTTATAGAAAGTATAAAAAAATATGGCGGGTTTTATATTGGAAGATATGAAATGGGATTAGAAAATAATTATTCAAAACTAGGAGTTCTACCAGCTAATGCTGGTAGACAGGAAACATCTGGGTGGAATGGATTATACTCACGAGCAAAAAGCTATAATAAAACAGGAGTAACATCACAAATGATTTGGGGAAGTCAGTTTGATGCAATGCTAAATTTTGCTTTGACAAATGATGCTGATAAACAAAAAGTGACATCAACAATTGGAAATCATGAAAATCCGCTAAAAACAGGAATATGGATAGGACCAGATAATCTGACAGATAAAATAAATAATATATTTGATTTAGAAGGCAATTATTTGGAATGGACACAAGAATATGGAGAAGGTAGATATGCATATAGGGGATGGGGGTTTGTAAATTTTTGGCCTAAAGCGCCATGCATACGTAATGGTTCTATATATATGCGGACGGAACTTTTATGCCTGATGCTTATTCTACACATATGTCTTTATACATAAATAATTAAATAAAAATTGTATGCAATTGGGATCAGGTTTTTTCTGCTATTTATTTTATGTAGTTAAGACTTGGTCTCTTTTGAAAATTTTCCATAACTAATGACAAAAAAACAGTGTTTTTATAAAATTACAAATGATAGTTTATGTTTATATTCATACTAAGGAGGATTTTTAAAATGTACAAATCAAGAAGAGGAATAACCTTAATAGCACTAGTAGTAACAATCATTGTATTGCTAATATTAGCAGGGATATCTATATCAATGATATCAGGACAAAATGGGATATTAACAAAAGCAGGAGAGGCAAAAACAAGAACAGATTTTGAGCAAATAAAAGAAGAATTAGGATTAGCTATAACATCGGCATCATTAGATTATTATAATGAAGGAAAGACAGGAACATTAAGAGATTATTTGTTTAGTTCAGAAGGACAAGCAAAAATAAAAAGTGAGCTTGGAACAAATGATGTAACATTTAATTCATCAAATCACACAATAACATATAAAGGAATAGTGTTTACAATAGCAGAGGATGGAACAATAAAATCTGGAATAGAAGTAGCAGAAGTAGATCCGGATAATCTAGAAGCGGAAGAATTACCAGCTGACTTCTGGATAGCAAGCGAAGGAGTAGCATATATAAATACAAAATATATAGAATGGCCAGAAGAATATGGTGATTACGGAATGTATTATGGTTCGTATGGTTATTATGGAAGCAATAATAGTTTTGGATACATACCATTACCAGGAGAATGTCAATATACAAGAATATCAGTTCCTTCAACAGTAGATGGGGAAGTGGTAACAGAATTTAACGTACAAAATGTAAATAATATTGTTTATATAGAAATTCAAGAAGGAATACAAGAAATACCAGAGTTATATGCAACAAAAGATACAATCAAAATAATTAAAGTCCAAAAAACAACGGGAATAACTGAAAGTGATTTAAGGGAAAAATTAACATATGAATTTGGCTCAACAAATTACACGATAGAGAATAGTAATGATAATTTGTTTTATATAGTGAAAATAAAAAACTATAAATGGGCACAAAATGAGGAAGGAAAGATAGTAAGTCCAGATGGAACAATAGAGTTACAAATAGGAGACTATGTAAATTATGATCCGACTAATAGTGAATATACAACAATTACCTCATATGCAACAGAAAATGGATATAGTGACCGAACATATAATTTATCAGACTATACTGGAGGATGGAGAGTTTTAGGCGTAGATAATGGACAAATTGAGTTAATATCAGAAAATAGTATTGGCTATTTGGGATTAAATGGAAGAATAGGATATCAGAATGCAGAGATAGAATTGAATAAAATAGCTGGCTTATATGGTCATGGAGAATATGCAACAGGAGCAAGATCAGTAAATGCAGATGATATAAATAAAATAACAGGATTTAATCCAAATACTGTGGAAAGATACGGTGTATATGTGTATTTTAGTTGGGACGGTACTGATAAACCAAAATATACAACATCAGATGGATTGACAGGAAACCTAAGTGATTCACATAATGCCAATACATCTTCATATGGAGAATATAAGAAAGCTTTTTCATGGTATAATGTTTATAGCAATAGATGGGAAAAATCAGAGTATAGAACAACATCAGGATATATAACATCACTAGAAAATACATCATATTGGTATAATACAAAAGGATGGGTAGAAAATGGTTCAGTAGAAGAAGAATTATTATTTGGCAAAGATTATTGGCTTGCTACGAAGAATATAGATTCTATAAATACATCATCTGTAAGATTTTATGTAATGGAAGTATATACTGGAGTATATGGGGATGGATATTATGTTAGTGCCACAGAAATGGCTCGTTCTTATGGATATCAATATAACTCTGGTAGAGGAGTTCGTGCGGTTGTTAATTTAGAATATGGAATCCAACTAGAAGAAAATGGTACAAATTCATGGAGAATAAAATAATTATTGTAATATATTAAACTATAATTAAAGAAAGGTTTCTGCAACTTTTGTAAAAGAAAAGAGAAAAAAATGAGGAAAATTAAAAAACTAAAAAAACTACTTCTAGCAATTTTAATTATAATATTGCTGGAAGTTACCCTTTTTAACTTTAGATATTATACTAATAAGATGTCTGGGTTAAAGAGCGAATTAATTGAAGTAAATAAAGAGAATATAACAGAAAAAAAATATGATGGTTTTAAATTTGAAAAAACATATAAAATTACTATTAATAAGGAAATAGATTCTGTAAAGCTAAAATTATCACAAGATTCTAATAATAAGATTATTAAAATCACACCAAAGTTTACAGATGAAAGTTCAAAATTTAAAGAAAAAGAACTAGATGAGATCCAGTATATTCCTAATTATAAAAATAGAGAATTTATACCAATAACTTCACAAGAAAAATGTATTGATTTAATATTTGAAATGGAGTCAAATGGGAATTTTGAAATAGAAAGCATTGAAATAAATACATGGTATTTTGAGTTTAATTTCTTCAGAGTTATAACACTCTTACTTATTTCATGTATTGTTTTATATCGTAAAGAGATTAATAATTATTTTGAAATACATCAAACTGATAAAAAAACAATTTATATTGGATTTATTATCATATTTGCTCTCCTTTCAGGATATTATTCTATAGGTTTTGGAAAAAAATATGAAAATTCAGCTTGGGAAAATGGAATGGTATTAAAAGATATGTATAGAGAATTTACAAAATCTATCATGCAAGGAAAAATAACACTTGATTTCCCAGAAAAATATAGAAAGGAATTACTTAATATACAGAATTATCAAGATTATTCTGAAAGAGAAGAATTAAAAACACACTATTTGTATGATGGTGCTTTCTATAATGGAAATTATTATTGCTATTATGGAGTAATACCAGCTGTTACAGTTTTAGTACCAATTGCAGTGACTACTGGAATATATTGTTATAGCAATATTATCTGCTTAGTATATGGAACTTTGGTTAATATAATGGTTTTAATAATATATTTAAAACTATTAGATAAGTTTAAAATTAAGTTTAGATTTATTTTAGAATTTCTAGGATATATAACGCTGTTGTATACAATGCAATTATTCTTATTATGGTTTCAACCTAATTTTTATCAAGCAGTTGATTTATGTGGAATATTCTGGGGATTATTAGCACTTTGGGAGATAATGAGATTAGAAAATGGAGAGAGGACAAAACGCAAATTATTTTTAATAGGTTTTTCTTATGGATGTATGGTTTTAACAAGACCAGTTTACGTTTTATATATAGTACCTATAATTATAGCAATATGGAAGAATTTTATAATAAACAAAAAGATTATATGGAATAATATAGCAGCTTTTTCTATACCAATAATAGTAATGGCAATTTTCCAAATGTGGTATAATTATGTAAGATTTGATAGTATTCTTGAATTTGGACAATTCCATCAAGTTACAATTAATGATACATCTTCTTTAGAATTTGAACCAGGAATAGCTATAGATGGGGTTCTTTCATTCTTATTTAATCCTCCATCATTAGAAAGACATTTTCCGTTTTTTGGATATAAAGGTGCTGGTGTAAGAAACGGAAATGATATATTTACTTCAGGAGTTTTGGGTATTTTTTGGAATCCGTTTTTAATTATTTTATTGACAGCAAGAAATAGAATTAAAAATAATAAAAAATTGAAGAAATTAACATTATATAGTATTATACTTTGGATTATAACTATAATACTACTAATTACAAATACAATTGTTGCAGGTGTAATTCAAAGATATCTAGCTTTTATTTTACCAGCATTAACAATATTTGCTTTTATATATTGGTTATTGTTTATATCTGAAAGTGAAAACAAAGAAATTAGAAAAGAAAGAGTTAATATTTATAAAAAGATTTGTATGATTTCAGTTATTATAATGCTTTTATATTCATTTATAAATTTAAATGGAGCTCTATTAAACGATAGTATAAAGCATTTTAATAAAAATATAATTGAGTACAAAATTCGACACAGTTTAGAGTTTTATAAATAAAAGGAACGAATATCATGAAAAAATTATCGATAGTTATTCCATGTTATAATGAAGAAAAAAATATTGAAGAAATATTGAATAAAGTAATTAGTGTTAAATTAGAAGATATTGAAAAAGAGATAATTGTAATAGATGATTGCTCAAAGGATAATTCTAGAAAGATTTTAGAAAGCAATAAAAACAAGATTCAAAAAATATTATATCATAAGCAGAATATGGGTAAAGGTGCAGCATTAAGAACAGGATTTGAAAATGCTACAGGGGATTATATTATTATTCAAGATGCAGATTTGGAATACAATCCAACAGAATATGAAAAATTATTACAACCACTAATTAATAATGAATGTGATGTTGTTTATGGAAGTAGATTCAAAAATAAAAGCTATGATAAAGGATATTTTGCAAATAGGTTAGCAAATAAAGTTTTAACCAAAATTTCAAATATTTTTACTCATTATGAACTAACAGATATGGAAACATGTTATAAAGTATTCAAAAGCGAAATAATAAAAAAAATAGATTTAAGAGAAAATCGATTTGGATTTGAACCTGAGATTACGGCAAAGTTGGCAAAAGCAAAAGCTAAATTGATTGAAGTTTCAATTGAATATAATCCAAGATCAAAGAACGAAGGAAAAAAAATAGGAATAAAAGATGGAATAAGAGCAATTTATTGTATTTTAAAATATAGATAGGAAGTATTAAAAATGAAAATATTAGTAACAGGTGGAGCAGGTTTTTTAGGAAGCAATTTATGTAAGAAATTATTAGAAAATCAAGAAAACAATGTGATTTGCTTAGATAATTTTTCTTCAGGAAAGAAGGAAAACATTTTAGAATTAATGCATAATAGTAGATTCAAATTAATTGAACATGATATAACAGAATATCTAGATATAGAAGTAGAACAAATTTATAATGCTGCATGTGAAGCTAGTCCAAAATTTTATCAAAGTCATCATCTTAGAACATTTGAAACTTGTATATTAGGTACAAAGAATCTTTTAGAGCTTGCTAAGAAGTATAATGCTAAATTTATCCAATTTAGTACGAGCGAGATTTATGGTAATCCATTACAACATCCTCAACATGAGAATTATTTTGGAAATGTAAATACTATGGGAGTAAGAAGCTGCTATGATGAAGGAAAAAGAGCTGCAGAAACATTGTGCTTTATATATAACAAAGAGTATAATGTAAGAACAAAAGTAATTAGAATCTTTAATACTTTTGGTCCAAATATGCGAGAAGATGATGGAAGAGTAATTTCTAGTTTTATTAGTAAAGCAATTAGAAATGAAGATATAGAAGTTTACGGAGATGGAACTCAAACTAGAAGTTTATGTTATGTAGATGATTTGATTGATGGAATATTGAAAATGATGAATAGTAGTGATGATATTATAGGACCTATTAATTTAGGCAATAATTATGAGTTGACTATGAATGAACTAGCGCAAAAAGTAATAGAATTAACAGGATCAACTAGTAAGATTATTTATAAACCTTTACCTCAAGATGATCCAATAAAGAGAAAACCATCATTAGAATTAGCAAAAGAATTATTAGGGTATGTTCCTAAAATATCAATAGATGAAGGTATAAAGAAGACTATACAGTATTATAATTCCTTGAAAACAACTTCTAAAAATAGCTAGTGATGTAAGAGTGTGAATAATTCACACTCTATTTGTGTATTAAATAAATTATTTATGACTAATTCTTTGCTTTATTCAAATTTTCAAATTCTTTGCATTTAATTTTATAATCCATTTGCATACATAAATATTTATAATACATATATGCTTGCTCATATTGAGCTATAGGATTAAACATAGGATCTCTATAAATGTCATTCATTTCAAATCCTGTATTTGTATTGTAAGGATTAAAATTTATATTTTCATTAAAATCTTTTTCCATAAATATTTAAATTCCTTTCTTTTTTTCAAAAAAGTACCCGGTCCCAAATTAAAAAAAATTAAAATTGAAAATAGGAAATAGATATATCAAAAGGCAAGTATATATTGCTGAAAAAATAGCGTGCAATAGTTTTCCTATTATGTATGGTTTTATTGATAAATCTGATTTAGAAACAATACTTAAAACTTGTAATAAAACAGATATTCCACCTAAACCAAGTAAAAAGCTTGATGTAATGATATTAATTGATATATTTTTCAATTTTATTGCTGATATCAAATTGATTCCATTTGTAATTTCCAAAATGCCAGTAAAAAATGAAGTTATAAGTTGAGTTGGAATACTAAATTTTGTACAAATTGGATTCAAAAATATATTTATTATATCAACAAATCCGCTTGAATTTAAAATAGAAATTATTACAGAAAATAATATAACAAATCCACCAATCATTAAAATTGTATTTATTGCAGATTTAATACTATTTGAAAGTATTTCTCCAAGATTTGAAAAAGATACATTTTGCAATTTATTTTCTAAATAAGAAGTATGATAGTATTTAAGTGTATTTGATGATTTCTTCCAAAATTTAAATAAATATCCTACAGTCAATGAGCCTAAAAGATGAGTAATTAAAAGTAAAAGACCAATCATAGAACTTCCAAACAAACTAATTCCACATGTTCCAATTATAAAAAGAGGACCAGAATTGTTCGTAAAACTGAGCAATCTTTCGCATTCTTCTTTTGAGCAAATATTGTTTTCTCTAAAATTTACTGCTATTTTAGCACCTACAGGATATCCACTAAGCCATCCCATAATTATAGCAAATGCTCCACTTCCAGAAATATTAAAAATCGGTTTCATTATAGGTGTAAAAAATCTTTGGAATATATTTGGTATGTTTGTGTATGAAAGTAATTCTGTTGCTATAAAAAATGGAAGAAGAGATGGAACAACAGAATTTGCCCAAAGCTTTAGACCTGATTTAGTTGCTTGCACATTACTTGAAGAAAACAAAATAAGGCAAATAGTAAATAAGAAAAATATGATAGATATGATATTTTTTCTTATTTTAAATACAAACAGATTAAATTTTTTCATTTGAGTTAAGCACCTCTAAGGAATATATATGCGAGGAAATAAAAAATATGAAATAAAAATTGAAGTGAGAAGTAGGAGATGTGAGAGATATTGTAGGGGCGATTTTAATCGCCCGCATAAAGATGTACCTTATTATGTAATATTTATTTTACAATTATTAACTTTGCGGGCGATTAAAATCGCCCCTACATTTTTTTTTATAATATTATACAAGTTAATTAGTATTCATGATTAATACATTGTTCTGGTTTTGTTCCAGAAAGAAAATATTCTTTATAAGTATTTTTACAATTTGGAGTGGCTAATTTTCCAGAGTCTTTACATACAACTGCTGTTTCTACACCACTAGTTAGGTCAAAAGTCTTTTTTGGCAAATTCGCATGAATTTTATTCATTACAGATGACCAAATTAAACCAGCAGGATTTTTTCCACCATAATCTATAGATTCATTTGCATCAAAACCATACCAACAAACTGATGTATAATAAGGTGTAAAACCGCAAAGCCATCTATCATAATTCTCATTTGTAGTCCCTGTTTTTGCGGCAACATCTATTCCGTCAATTGAACAATATGTAGCAGTTCCTTTTTCACCTTTAACAGGTTCTATTAATAGATGTTTTAATACACAAGCTACATCTTTAGAAAAAACTTTTCTTTTCTTTTGTTTTGATTTCATAAATAATTCTCCAGAAAAAGAATCTATTTTACTATAAAATGTTGGTTCTATGTAAATACCATCATTTGCAATTGTATTATAGGCTCCAGCAAATTCAAGAGGGGAGATACCAACATCCAATCCACCAAGTGCTAAAGAAAGATTCACATCATTATCATTTAAACTGGTTATTCCCATTTTTCTTAAATACTTTATTGAAGTTTGTGGTGTAAGATTTTCCATTATTTTAACAAAAGGTATATTTTGGGAGGTTTCAACAGCTTGTCTTAATGTAATTGAACCTCTATATGGATCATAATCAATAGGTTTGTATTCTTTATTATTATAATCAATAAATGTTGTTGGTTCGTCTGAAATAATAGAAACATTTGTAACCATTTTTTTATCAATACTAGGTGCTAAAACAGCAATTGGTTTCATAGCAGAACCAGTTTGTCTTTTCATTTGGGTTACTCTATTAAAACTTCGATAATTCTTTTTTTCTCCAAGACCTCCGACACAACCTACAACATTTCCTGAAGAAATATCAATTACTACCATCGCTGATTGAGAAGTATCATCACTATTTTTTGATTGTATAGTATATTTAGAATTTTGTAATTCTGATTCTAATTTACTTTGAATGTCTTTATTTACTGTACTATATATGCTTGTCCCTGCTAAACAATAATAATTAGTTGCAAAATTTTTGGATATAAAATACTTGTTTTGTAAATCAGAAATTACTTCATTTATTACGGCATCAGAATGATAAGAACTGATTGTTGAGTCATATTCAATTTTGCCTTGCTTAAAATTTAAACCTTGTTCAACATTTGTTACAGCTTCATCATATTCTTCTTTTGTAATATATTCTTGCTCATACATTTGATTTAAGACAGTTTTTGTTCTTTTTCTTATTTTTTCTGTATGATCTTTTTCTGAAAATGGATTATATGAATTTGGACTGTTATTTATACCAGCAAGAAATGCACATTCTTCTAAATTTAAGTCTGAAATATCTTTATCAAAATAATATAAAGCACCTTCTTTTACACCATAAATACTTGGACCAGTATATATTATATTAAAATAAGATTGCAAGATTTCTTCTTTAGAATAGGAATAATTTAGTATAAGTGCATAAAACCATTCCTTAATCTTTCTTTTAGCAGTATTAGAATCATCTCCTGTAAGATTTTTTACAAGTTGTTGTGTAATTGTACTTCCTCCAAAAGAAGAATTTCCTCTATGTATTATATATGAAAAAATTGCACCTCCAGTTCTTTTTATATCAATTCCAATATGTTGAAAATAACGCTTGTCCTCAATTGAAATATATGAATCAATTAAATCCTGAGGAAGGTCTTTATAGTCAATATTTTCTCTATTTCTTTCAGCACCAATTTTTGCTATAGTATTTTTATTAGTATCATAAATAATAGAGGATGTATTATTAAACATATCTTTGCAAAGCTTTTTGAATAAATATCCTTTAAACCCAAGATATAAGGAAGAGGCAAGAATAGCAATAATAAAAGAAAATATAAAAAGTTTAATAAAAAAGCGTTTGATAGGATTTCTATGTTTTTTTTCTCTTTTTTTATTTGATTTTTTCCTCTTTTTTCTTTTAGGTTGATTATTTATATATTCAATTTCATCATTTTCTTCTTTCATTATAGGAAATTCCTTTCAAAAAATGGTGTTATAGAATTAAATATGACAATATGTTGAGGTAAGAGGTAGGAAGTCTAATTTTTATCTTCCTACCTCTTATTTTTTAATATTTATTAATTATTTTCTTTAGTAGGTAATAAATATTTTATAAAAATTCCACTACCTAAAATAACTGTTGCAAATGTTATAATTGAGCTTAATATAGGTACAAGTTTGAGTAATTTATATCCAATGCTAAATAAAATGATAAAGATTATGGTTCTTAAAATATCATTTGTTTTAATTGTATCTTTAAATCTGTCTGCACATAATTTTGAAAGTGTGATAATTGTAATAGCAGAAGCAACCATAAGTAACAAAATATATAATCCAAGTAATACAAAAGCAAATCTAGATAAAAATGGAATAATAAATGCTATAATGGTTAATATAGGTGCAACAAATAATATTAATAAACCAAATAATATGTATTTTCCAATATTTGATTTGAGATTATCAGAATTGTTGATTAGTTTTGCTTTTAGAGCATTTAAAATAATAAATACTATTATTGCAAAAATTATATATGAAACTATTGTGTGAATAGTATGTTTAATTGCTAGTTTTGCAATATCTTTAGCACTAATATTAACCGAATTGGTTGAGAAATATGTGGTTCCTTCAACAACATCTTCTGGAATTTCAATTTCCTTTGGAGCAGAGTAATGTAGGTTACCTTTGATTATACAATTTGGATTTATTGTAATAGAATTTCCAGAGATTAGAGCATTATTTTCAATCAAGCCATTTAAAGCAATATTTTGTGCCGAAATATATAAATTTTTATATATAAAAGCATTTTCTGTAATACTAAAATTATTTGAAGCACAATATGCATTTAAGTTAACTCCACCAGCTATTGTTAAATCTTTAGCAACACAAAATAATGATGAATTAATTTGTGCATTATTTGTTATTTCAACTTCTTTAGCACAAATGAAAGCATTACCTGAAATATAGGTGTCTATTGTAAGTTTACCACCACATAAAATAAAAGCATCTCCGTCTATATTTGAATTAAGAGTAAAAGATTTTTGTGATGCTCTAAAGTAATTTCCATCACCAACAAGAATTTCTTCTTGTATTTGATTTAGCTCATTTGTTATTCCATGTTTTGAAAGAATATCTTCCAAACTATCATCAATACTATCTTCAGTATCATTATCCATATTATTAATATCAGGAATATTATTTTCGATTTCATTTTCAGCTCTTGATATTAAACTTATGCTCGTAAGTAATGTAAAAATCATCAATATAACTATTGATTTTTTCATAATATTCATAATAAATAACCTCCTTAAATTTATATAGTACTAATATATATTTTTTTTAAATATATGTCAAGTTGATTTTTAGCAATATTTATATTATAATTAGTTAACATATATCAATTATACTTATATAATAATTTAATCAATTCCTCGGCTCAATACGGTCTCTAGAAAGACTAATTTTAAACAAACCGAGCCTCTCGCTGCTCTTGCTTCGCAAGCCATCGCTTCCTCAGTTTGTTTAAATTAACTCTTTCTAACGCGACCTCCAATCACATTCGGAATTTCATAAATTATTATATAAGTATAATTGATAAAATTAAATAGGAGATAATAATTGTGAATAATATAAAAGATTATAATTTAGAAGAATTAAAACAAGAGCTTATTAGTATTGGAGAAAAGCCTTTTAGAGCTGAGCAAATATTTAAATGGATATATCAAGACAATGTAACAAGTTTTGATGAAATGACAAATCTATCATTAGAATTAAGAGAAAAATTAAAACAGAATTATTCATTATGTATTTTTAATATTTTGAGAAAACAAGAAAGTTCAGATGGTACTATAAAATACCTATTTGATGTACTTGATGGAAATGCAATAGAAACTGTCTTAATGAAATATCATCATGGATATAGTTTATGTGTTTCAACACAAATAGGATGTAAAATGGGATGTAAGTTTTGCGCTTCTACTGGAATTGCATTTGCAAGAAATTTGACATCTGGTGAGATTGTAGAAGAACTTTTAGCAGTAGAAAGAGATCAAAATATTAAAATATCAAATGTAGTATATATGGGAATAGGGGAGCCTCTAGACAATTATGATAATGTAGTAAATTCTATTAGAATAATAAATAATCCAAAAGGAATAAATATTGGTGCTAGACATATTAGTGTGTCTACATCAGGATTAGTTCCTAATATTTACAGATTAGCAGAAGAAAATATTCAATGTACTTTATCAATTTCACTTCATGCAACAAATAATGAAAAAAGGTCAAGTATGATGCCTGTAAATAATAGGTATCCAATAGAAGAACTAATTAAAGCTTGTAAAGACTATATTGCAAAAACTAATAGAAGAATTTCTTTTGAATATGCTTTAGCAAAAGATAATAATGACAATTTAGAAGATGCAAAAGGGCTTGTAAAACTTTTAAAAGGAATGCTTTGTCATGTTAATTTGATTCCTATTAATAAGATTGAAAATGGAGCTTTTGATAAAAGCTCCAATGAAAATATAATTAAATTTAGGGATTATTTAAATGAACATGGAATTGTTGCTACAATTCGAAGAGAGCTTGGATCAGATATTGATGCAGCATGTGGGCAGTTGAGGAGGAAAAATTTGTAGAATAGAGTGAGATGTGGGATGTGAGAAATGTGACGTATGAGATTTGATTTAATTAAATATAGTTGATTTTTCATTTTCAAGAATGCTCTATTTCAAATAACTTTTTTAAGCTTAAAGCAAAATTCAGTATTTCACTTGCAAATATTGAAGCAATAAATCCTTTGATTCCAAACATTGGAACAAAGA
>CAMZHI010000009.1 GCA_947306755.1 uncultured Clostridia bacterium
TTGTTAATTTATGTTCTTATATTACACCATTTTTAGTTTTTTGTAAATAGAAAAAACAAGTCTTAACGAAAATTTGTTAAAACTTGTTTTGTTGTTGCAAAAATTTGCAAGAATCATATTTTTTTAATATTTCTTGATTTTCTTTATATTTCATAATATTATCACAAAATACCCACGCAGCATATATTTTATTTGGATCTGTTATATCAACTTTAATATTATTGTCAACTTTTAGGCCTAAGCTTTGTCCAACATTTATAAAATGTTCTAAAACATCACTTTGGACCATTTGTCTGTTTTCTTTTTTTATATCAATGTTATGATAATCAATTCCATATGCTAGAACTTCTATATTCATATTATCATAAATACATTTAATTTCTGAGCCTATAATTATTTTCCCATGAAATTTATTCCTGATTTCCTGATTATTTTCCAGCTCTATATATGCATCAATAGAATTATGATCTGTAATTGAAATTACTTCTAAATTATTTTTTTCTGCATTCTCAAGTAACATGTCTACTGTATCTGTTCCATCTGAATATGTTGTATGCATATGTAAATCAATCATCTTTGATTATTCCCTTCATTTATTTTTGGTGGAGGTGAGGAGATTTGAACTCCTGTCCACTACCCCTTCCATATAAACTTCTCCGAGTGCAGTTTGCTAAAATTATTCATCTAAACTATACAAGCAAACATGTTTAGCTTAAATATATCTTTTAAATACCCTCTATTTTCAAAGATACCAAATAGATTTGTTTCCCACTAATTTGACACCTTGTTACTATGCGTGGGAACATAGTAGAAGGCGTAACTGCGACTAGGCAGCTAATGCTAATTCTGTATTATCAGCGTTTAAATTTATTTTCGCTTTTTTATAGTGGCCGAAGCGACCATCCACTACTCGCTATATATACTTCTAGAGCAATGTCGAAACCATTACACCCCCAGTACATGTTTTATTATACTATATTTTTGCTGAATTTACAAGGCAATGTTTTACAAAAACTATAGTATGGTATGAAGTGAGAAGTGAGATTTTAAATTTTCTATTCTCACTTCCCACTTCTCACTTCCAGCTTCAATTTAAACATAAAGCTATAAATTTGCTATATTAAATAGTAGTTAGTTTAACTATATCCTCCATTATTATCTCTGTTACTTTTTCTGCAGTTTCCTTTTCTTTTTTTGCTTCTTTATATTCTTCTAATTGTAATGGCTTACCATATGTTATTATTGCTTTTTTGAAAGGTTTTTCTCCCCCTTTAATTCCAACTGGAATAACCTGAGCATCAGAATTTAGCGCAAAATATGCAACTCCTGTTTTGGGTTTAATTCCTTTTTTTAACCCATTTCTTGTTCCTTCTGGAAACAAGGCTAATGCTTTATTTTGTTTTAAAGTCTTAAGTCCATCCTTCATAGGTCCTAAATCTTTTGCATTTCTTTTTACTAAAATAACATCAAAAACTTTTGCTAAATGTGCCAAATACCAGTTTTTTGCAAGTTCTTCTTTTGCTAAAAATCTTGTATCATCTCTTTTACATGTAACTTCCATGAGTGGTGCATCTAAAAAACTTTTATGATTTCCGCAAAAAATTACAGGCCCATTTTTAGGAATATTTTCTAATCCAATTACTTGAATTCTATATACTATTTTTAAATATATAAAAATCAAAAATCTAATTAGATATCTTTTAATTTTATAGTATGTATTTTTCAAATTAAAAACAACCTTCTTTCTTTTTTGACTTATTTGGTAATATAGACCAAATATGTTGAAATTAAAATATCTCATTAATTTTTCATCGCCTAATTAGCCTTTTTTTCATCTATTATTTCAATTACTCTATTTACAACTTCTTCTATTGTCATATTAGTAGAATCTATTAAAATAGCATCTTCTGCTTTTATAAATGGAGCTACTTCTCTAGTACTATTTATTCTTTCTCTTTTAATAATATTTTCTAAGATTTCTTCATATGTAGAATTTATTCCTTTTTGTTGATTTTGAATATATCTTCTTCTTGCTCTTTCTTTTACATCACAATCTAAAAATATTTTTACATCAGCATTTGGAAAAACGACAGTTCCTATATCTCTACCTTCCATTATTATATCTTGGTTTTTTCCCATTTCTTGTTGCATAGGTGTAATTTTGTCTCTTACTTCTTTTACAGCAGAATACTCTGAAACTAAATTATTTACTTTGTCTTCTCTAATTTCTTGACTTACGTCTTTTCTATTTAAATAAACCTTTTGAATTCCATCTTCAATTTTTAATTCAATTGATATTTTATCTAGTACCTTTTCTATACCTGCAATATCAGTATAATCCACATTATTATTAATACAATCTAATGTAACACATCTATACATTGCTCCTGTATCAATATATATTAAATTTCTTTTTTCTCCAACTAATTTTGTAATTGTACCTTTTCCGCTTCCGGCTGGTCCATCAACTGCAACAACAAATCCCATAATAAATTCATCCTCTTTCTTTACTATTTTTTCATATTTTACCATATCATATTATGAATTGTCAAAAAAATATGTTTTCAATTTGGAACCGGGTATTTTTTTGCACAACAATGAAAATAACTAATCCTGTTTAACCGCATATCATTTTATAAAATCCTATGGTACCCCCTTTAGGGATACCCACCATACGGATTTTATAAAACGAAATGCTGACGCGGATTAGTTATTTTTTAATAAATGTGCAAAAAATACCCGGTTCCAAATTACCAAATTAACATTTATATATCTTCGCCCCTAAATTATTTAGCTTCTCATCTAGATTTTCGTACCCTCTTAGTATATATTCTATGTTGTCTATTCTTGTTGTTCCTTTAGCAACTAAACCTGCAAGTACCATACTTACTCCTCCACGTAAATCTGTTGCTATAACTTTAGAACCATATAGTTTTTTAGTACCTTTTATTATTGCGCTTTTACCTTCTAGTTTAATTTTTGCACCCATTTTTTGAAGTTCTGTTAGGTATTTAAATCTATTTTCAAAAATATTTTCCGTTATTATTGATGTTCCATTTGCAATTGTTAAACATGCCCCCATTATTGCTTGCATATCTGTTGGAAATCCTGGATATGGCATTGTTTTTATATCTATTGATTTTAATTTTTTGGGTGCTTTTAATTGTATCTCTTTATTTTTTAAATCTATCTCGCATCCCATTTCTTCAAATTTATCTATAACAGGTGCTATATGTTTTAATTCAACATTTTTTAGTAAAACATTTCCCCCTGTAATTGCCGTAGCTCCTAAAAAAGTTCCAGCTTCTATTCTGTCTGGCATAATATTATAGCTTACATCCTTAAGATTATTTACTCCTTGAATTTTTATAATATTCGTTCCAGCTCCGCTTATTTTTGCCCCCATAGTATTTAAAAAGTTTTGTAAATCTATTATTTCTGGTTCCATTGCTGCATTTATTATTTTTGTTATTCCTTTTCCTAAAACTGCTAAAAGCATGATGTTTTCTGTTGCTCCAACACTTGGGAAATCTAAATTAATATCTGTAGGCGTTATTTCTTGAGCTTCACAATTAATTTTCCCAAAGTCTTTATTTATTTTTACTCCAAGTTTTTCAAATGCTTTTAAATGTAGGTCAATTGGTCTTGCTCCAATATCACATCCTCCTGTTTGTGATAGTTTGTGGATACATGAATTTCAAATGAAATGCTAATCCTCCATTTTCATATAATTCCTTATACATTTCATCATTTAAATTATATTCTTCTTTTACTTCTGGCGTTATCTCTTGTGCATCAAAGACTACTATTTTATCAAATAATCTTGATAGTTCTTCTTTTGTTAAACCATTTGCTTTAATATCGTCTATTGCTTTAAATATTAAGTCTTCTTTATCTTCTAGTTTATTTAATGTATTAAACTTGCTTTCTACCTCTTGCAATTTTTCTTTTTCATATTTAATCTTCTTTTCTAGTTCTTGCTTTTTATCTTTGTATATAAATTCTGGTATTAAATCATTTAGCTTATCTTCATA
The DNA here is from genome assembly GCA_947306755.1 of uncultured Clostridia bacterium. Lineage (GTDB taxonomy): Bacteria > Bacillota > Clostridia > TANB77 > CAG-508 > CAG-269. The sequence goes on from CAMZHI010000009.1 coordinate 4,035, forward strand.
TACTTGTTTAAATTGCTTTTCTAACTTTTCTAGTGTTTGTTTAGATTTGTTTAAATCCTTTTCTAGTGTTACTTTATTTGTGGATATTGCTTTTACATTATCCATAACAAAATTTTTAAATTCTGGATTACTTACTAAATTATCTATATATGCATTTACAATTTGGTCTAAATACTCTATTCTCATTCTATGTGATCTGCACCCATAATCTGGTCTTATATCTTTTATTGCACCTTCATTGCTATATTTTTTGCACAAATAACTATCTGGTCTTTTTCTTGTTCCAGTATTGCCTTTTCTTTTATACATTGGAGTTCCACATCTTCCGCAATATAAAAGCCCTGAATACAAGTTGTTATCTGTATCTACAAATTTGAATCCGTTATTGTATTTATCACTTTCCTTCTTCCTTTTCTTTCTAATTTTTTGTACTTTTTCAAATAGTTCTTTATCTATAATTGGTTCATGATGATTTTCTATTATAGTCCATTCTTGTTCTGGCTTTACTCTTGTTTTTTTAGATTTGAAACTTAGTTTTTCTGTATGTCCTCCAACATAGTCTCCAGTATATCTCCTATCATCTAAAACTCTTACAATATGCTGTGCTTTCCAATTGGCTGTTTGTTTTGCATTTACAAAATTTCTACTTTGAGATGGTGTTGGTATTCCTTTCTTGTTTAGATGTGTTGCAATTTTTTGATAACCCCAACATTTAGAGTATAGTTCAAATATTTCTTGCACAACTGGTGCTGTTTCTTCATTAATCACTAGTCTTTTTCCATCTTTGTTATATCCATAAATTGCTTTTACAAGTAGATCTCCCTCTTCTATTTTGTGCCTTAAATTTCTTCTAATGTTTTTGCTGTCATCTCTTGCTCTTCTTTCATTAAACCATGCATATAGCCCAAACATTTCCTCATTATATTGCTCATCTTCAAATATTATTTCTACACCTTGTTCTTCTAGGTATTCAACAAATTCTAATGCCTCTCTTTGATTTCTTCCAAGCCTTGCAGAGTTTTTAAATACAATAACATCAATTTCTTTTTTTCTTGCTCTTTCTCTAATGTCATCAAACCTACTAAAATCCGTTCCACTTTTGTCGTCATCCATTATAATATCTACAATGTTGGTATATCCATGACTTTTACAATATTTAACAAGTAAATCTCTTTGTGTTTCTATTCTTTCATAGTTTTCTCCATAATCATCTCTACTTTCTCTGCAATAAATTACAACTCTCTTTTCACTGTTTTGTTTTTGCATGATATACCTCCATTTTTATAATGTATCAATAACATATTTTCTTTGCAATTTCTTATTGTTGCTATCATATATAAATAGTTCTAAAACTTCAAGTTGTTTTCTCAAAATTTTAGAACTTTTTTTGCAAATTTTTTTTAAATATTTCACAAAATGTGTTGACATTTGAAAACTATTTTAGTACAATAATATTGAACTACTGAAAGCACGAATGTGTCGTAGGTGGTGTTTTTTTATTTTGGATAGATTACTAATCCATATCCATTAGACTTATTAGCATTTAGATTCAAAGTATTTGATTTCTTTAATGTTGCCATAACACTTCCTACAAATTTTTTATCAATAACATTTGCCACTCTATTAGGCAAATCATTTTTCTTAACACAACATTTATAATATAAATGCACAAAGTATGAAATAAAATCACATATTTGTATAAAATATGATTCCTCTGAATCTTTTTCTAATATATCTTCTATTAATCCTGATATTGGTTGATTTTTAAATGTATGTGAATATTTTGATTGTATAGGATTGTATGCTCTTATTGCTCTTGCTGTTTTTCTCATAGGTGCTATTCTTCCTTTATCTGTAATTATTAAATAGTTCCATTTTCCATCACTATCATTATCTATTCTTTGAATGTTATATTTTAGTGCATTTTCTAGTATTTCATAATCTTGTTTCTTTATTTTGTTTTTATCTATTATAACATTAATACAAGTCAAATCCAAATCTGCAATTGCTAGTGTAAATGCTTTTAAAATTTCTATTTTCTCTTCTTTACTCCATCCATACTTTCTATATGGATCTTTATCAGTTAGAAAATATTTTGTATGCATTTCTTCTTTAACATGAAATCCATATTTGTCTTTCAATTGCTTTCTTAAAAATTTAATCTGATTATAATTCTTTTGCCAATCTTCTGATTTCATATATATACTTGTTAAGATAAATGTTTCACTTGACGTTTTTATTAGTCCATCATCCCCTGTTTCATCAAAATAAACTAGGTTTGTCTCCATATTTTCACTTCCTATCTTGCTAAAATTAATTTTGTACTATTTATACCATATTTTTTAAAATTTTTCAATACTTTCGCGAAATCTTGTTCTTGTTTTTTATTTATATTTTTCTTTAATTCTATCAGAGATAATATCGGTGAATATCTGTTTATAATCTTCTATTTCACCAACATTTGATTTTGGACAAATAAATACTGCAAATGGTAATTTATCTTTTTTCTTTTTATATTTATTATCCTTTGCCTTTTCCAGAATATTCACCTACCTTTCCTCTAATTAATATTCAAGAACTTTTTGTCCTTATTACTAAAATTATAAGTGGTATTGCTACCCATATGAGATTTGCCCTCATTCCTCTTTTTAGAGAATCGCCCCTTTACATCACGCTAGCCAGACGAAAGTATCATTATCTGTACTTATAATTTGATATTCAAATTTCAATGTACCGTCGATAGAAAATAGTTATTAAAAATTTCTATCTTCTATCTTGATAAATCCATTATAAGATGCTAAAATACTGTTGTAAACATTTTTTACAAAGTCTATAGATAAGTTGAAAATCGAAATATCTATATTCCATTTTTAAAACGGGGGAAATGCAGATATGATAAGTAATTTCACACTTAAAGGTAATAAGATTATTTTAAAGAATACAGGAGAATATTTTGGTGCTTTAGGAGATTTTGAATATAATATTGGAGATAAATTATATGAATTTGCAATAATGGAAAATAAAGAATTTGATAAATTAAAAGCAATATACAGCCAACTAATAAGACTTGTATGTTACGCTAAAGAAATTGATTCGAAAGAAGAAAAATTAGATTGTTTCTTTAAAATGTTTCAAATAGTTAGAGCATGTTTAAATTTTTCTCCATACACTCACTTCTATACCCAAATACTAATAGATATAATTGTAAAAACATATAATACTAAAACATTTAGAACAGACCTTTTATTTAAATCTCAAATTGGTGTTTTAATTGAAGATTCAAAATATTATCCTGATGAAATTTATAGAGATTTAGAAGAAGATGAATATACTCCAGAAATTTTATTTATTAAATGGAATGAAGAAATTGAGAAAATATCAAAGAAAAAGCATACTGAATATATGAAATTTTTTGAAACTATAAGGGATTTGTTAATTGAAAATCTTATTGAAAAGAAAACTGATTTAAAAGATAGATTAGAGTTGATAAGCAAATATTCTAATAATTCTCTTGTTAGAAATTTAAGTGTTCCAGAAAAAATATTCCTATACGATGCTAAAAGAGTTTTTGATTTAAATTATTTTAATACTAAACCTGCACACGCGCTATTTTTAGATACTAAATTTAAAATAAAATATGTATGTGACACAATATTTTCACCACAAGAAAGAAAATTAGATGTAGATAAAATTGTAGATATTATAAAAGAAAAAAATATTGTCGCAGAAGAAGTATATGAACTAGAAAATGCAGAAGAACAAATAAGATTTGAGTTATTTAAAGTTATTCAAAATAACTTTGTTATAAACAAATGTGAAAACTGTGGTAGATTATTTATACCTGCAACTACTAGCAATAATCCATATCAAAAAGGAAGAAATGACCAAAAATATTGTAATAACCCATATTTAAATACAGGCAAAACTTGTAAGGAAATTGGTGCTTTAAATAAGCAAAAAGAAAAAGCACAAGAAAGCCGAATACAAGCTGAATTTAATAGAGAATATAAAAGAATGCACGGATTGCATTATAACCATCAAAAAGCATTTAAAGAAAAGAAATTTAAAGAATGGTCTAAAAAGGCTAGAGAATTAAGAGATAGCTTCAAAGATAAAGATGATCAATTAGATGAATTTAAAATCGAATTACAGAAATTAAGTAATATGTACTACATTATAGACAAATAAATAAAAACAAAAGACCTAGTAGAATATAATATACTATTCTACTAGGTCTCTTAATTTATCAAATGGAATTTTTAAAACTTTAAATAATGCAATAAGTTCAAAATCTTTTATAATCATTCTTCCATTTTCCATTCTATGTAATTCAGTTCTATCAATATAAACGGCGTGTAATTGCAATTGCCTACTAACTTTCACTTTTAGATAAATTTCGCTTTTCTCTATATTCTTTTACAACTTCCCCTATTACATTATTTTTTTCTTCATATTTTTTCAAAATTATTCCTCCATCTACTTGACTTTTAAATTATTGTAGGATAAATTTTAGATAAAAGAGCGAGTGTCTATCGCTATAAAAAATTTTATAAAAAGTATTGCACGAAAAATAGTAAACTGCTATAATATAGATGTAAAAATTAAAGAGACAAAGGATGGCAAAACAAATGAACAAAATCGCTGAAAGTATTGATTTTCTATATATATTATGGGCTTTAATTTTATAAATCGTTTATATAAGCATAAGGCTATTTTTCCCTATGCATTTTTGATAAACTCAAAAATGTATGTGTAAAATAGTCTTTTTGTTGTTTAATTTTGTTATTAATGTTTAATATATTAATAAATTTAATTTCAAAAAAGGAGGTGAATTTTAAGTTGAAAAATTGTATTAAAAAATCTCTAAAAACCAGTAATGGTATCACTTTGATAGCCCTTGTCGTAACTATTATTGTCCTTCTAATCCTTGCTCGGAATTAGTATTTCAATGTTAAGTCGGTGATAACGGCATTTTAAATAAAACAACAACTGCAAAAGAAAATACAGATAGTGCTCAAATAAGAGAAAGAATACAACTTGCATATCATTCGGCTCTTACAGGAGGACACGGCAGTTACACAAAAGAAAGTTTAGAAAATGAATTAAAAAAAGAATTTGGAGAAAACAATTATAATGTGGATGATTCCGATAATACAAATTGGATATTAAGTGCAAAAGGGCAAAATGTAACAATTCCAGCAGGGAAAGAAGATAATAGTAAAGTAACGATAAAAGTTGGAACTACCAATATAAAGGAAGTTTCAGATTTAAGTACATTATATGGACAAACGACAGATTACACATCTGTAAGCGATGTCCAATGGCAAATATTTTACGATGATGAAACAACTATATATTTAATAGCAAGTGATTATGTGTCAGGTAATTTATTACCTAACGAGTTGCTAAATTCTGGAAATGCTACAAAAACATATTGTAAAAAATTTGTAACAGGAAGTAGTGACACAACAAGTCCTATACTAGTAGGAGAACCTTGGAAAAATGCATCATTGTCATCAACTGTACAAAATAATCCATATTTAAAATGGGTCGGAAGTGCTGTAGATACGGTAAGAACGAATATAAACATGAAATCAGTAGCATATATGATGGATACAAATAAGTGGTCAAATTTTGCTGGAAAAGCTAATGGTGCTTATGCAATAGGAGGACCAACTATAGAAATGTTTGTACTATCTTATAATGCAAAACATAACACAGGTAAGCTAGGTACATACGGAACAAATAAAATTGATATAACTACAGCTAATGCAAACTCAAATGGATACAAGGTAAAAGGAGCAGAAGGTTGGAGAGATTATGTAAAGTTATCAGATACTACAAATGCAGCCGGTGATACGGATGGAAATATGTGGGTAAGGACTTCTTCCACAAAAGCAAGTGGCTATTGGTTAGCTTCTCCGTCTTCATATAATAATGTTACCGTTAATCGTATTACCTATACTGGTTACATTGACTGCAATTATTTTTCTAGTGTAGATTCTATTGGCTTTCGACCATTAGTAGCTATTCCAAAATCTAGTCTTAAATAATATTTTTTGATGGAGAGGAACATTATCTCTCCATTTCATATTCTTTTTCTCTATCTTCTCTTTTTACTTGCTTTTCAACATCTATCAAGATATGATTTTCTCTTTCAAAATCTCTAACTAACTTATTTTCATCTGTAATATCAAATTTTTTAACTATCCATTTTATAAATTTTTGAACTGTATCTTTAAATTTATCTACTACTTTTTTCAAATGAGTATTTTCTTTCTCTAATTTACGAATTTTGTTTTTATATTCCCATTCTAAATCAAATTCTTTATTTTTATATTCTTTTTCTAAATTGTTTACAGCATTGTGTAATTCTTCATTGTTAGCAAGTATTTTATTTCTTTCTTTTTGATATTTTTCTGCTTCTTCAACTAAATTTGTCTGTCTTGATAATTCTCTGTGGAGATTAAAATTTTGTTGATACAATTCGTTTATCAAGTCATCTTTCGGCTTTATTATCTCATTTTCTACTTTTTCTCTATTTAATTTTATTATCTTAATATCTTTTATATCTGGAACTTCTGGTAATTCTAAATTTATACTATCTAATACTTTTTTAGTATTTTCAAAATTAGTTATTTTCTTTAAATCTTCTATTTTTTCATGTTTTGCTCCTGTTTCTTCTACTGGCAAACCTCTATCTAATTCAAAGCCTTTTGATATTATATATTTGTGAAAATCATTTTGTAATTGTCTGTAACTATCTCTTGCTCTCCAAAAATCTCTGCTACACACTTTGTCTATATCATTTCCATCTTTATCTTTTGTATGAACTACTGGAATATATATTAAATGCATATGTGGTACATTTTCATCTAAATGTACCACACTAGAAACTATATTTTGTTCTCCAAGATTTTTATAATTACAAGCAAACTTATAACACTCTTCAAAATATCTTCTAGTTTCTTTTTCTCCAATTCTATCAAAAAATTCTTTGTCTGATGTAAATACCATTTCACACATTATAATACTATTGCTTCTAATCATACCTTTTAAATTATTCTTTTCTTTTAGTTTATCAAATTCTTTTACATAGTTTAATTGATTTTTCTTCAAATAATAATTCAAATGAGTTTTTTCTGAATCTATATCCTTATTTTTATGATTTCTTGCTCTCCTATCATTATGAACACATATTCCTTGTGCTTTTGCTCTTGTTAATTTTTCATTTCTTACTATCGCATAACTCATATCTACTTGCACCTCCTTCTTTGTTTGAGATATTGTTTCAATGTCTAACATACTAGACAAACAAGTTTGTCCGTATGGCAGGGATTTTCAATCCCCACACCCCTTTTTCATAAAAATACTTTTCGTATTTTTATGATTTATCCTAAATTTGCTAACTGCAATTTTAGGATAAAAAAATAAAGCCCTAAAATTTTACTTTTAAGACTTTATTTTTAATTTACTTAAATTCCATAATCCACTCATTTATCTTATGCTTGTCCGATGTATCCACCAAATATCTTAAGCCCCTGGATATGAAAATTTTGCTTTTTTGTATCTACCCAAAATAGCTCCTGCAAATATTACAGATGATCTCATTTGATGCATTAAATTCTCTGGTATTTCAAATTTATTGATATTTCTCGAATCTATTGTTACTTTATTTTTATTTTTTTTCACTCTACATCCTAAGCTTTTCAAAATTTCTATCATCATTTGTGTATCATGAATATTAGGTACATTATATAATTTAGTTATTCCTTTGTTTAATATACTTGCTGCCATTATTGGAAGTGATGCATTTTTTGAACCTGAAACATAGGTCTCCCCTTGGAGTCTTTTTCCTCCTTCAATTATGTAACTCGACATTTTTTTATTTTTCCTTTCATAAAATACTTTTTTCTGATGTATTTTATGAAAAGATTCCATATTTTGTGAATTTACAAAAAAAGCTCTAAAATTTCAAGTTTTTTGCTCAAAATTTTAGAACTTTTTCAGATGACTACAAATTGTAGCCAACTCAATTTCTGAAAGATAATTTTTTGCAATTTTAACATCATCTACTGTTACATAATCCCCTTTAAAATTAGTCATTCCAACAAAAGGCTTTTCATTATCCACTCTTTCATATATTATTTCTGCAGCAGTGTGTTCATGCACAGCAAAATGTAACTTATTTTGAACTGTAGCAAAAAATTTTTTTGTCAAATCAGAACGTGGATCATAATCTATTGATGTTGCATATATATCTGTAACTTGTTGATAAAAGTTTCTTTCCGATGAACGAATATCCCTAATTCTTTGTAGCAATTCCCTAAAATATCTTGAACCACCCTGTTTTAACCTTTCATCATCCATTGTAAATCCTTTTTGTATATATTCATGAAGTCGTTGTGTTGCCCATACTCTAAATCTTGTTGCAACCTGTGATTGAACTCTATATCCTAAAGCTATAATCATATCTAAATTATAATGGTCAATATTTCTCTTAACCTGTCTGTTTCCTTCATCTTGAACTAACAAAAATTTTTTGTTAGTTGAATTTATATCCAATTCTTTATCTTTATATATCTGATTTATATGAAAGCTTATATTTTGCTGTGATGATTTATATATTTCAGCAATCTGATTTTGGGTTAGCCATAAATCTTCATCAGAAAATTTAACTGATATTTTTGTAATTCCATCTTCGTCTTGATAGATTATTATATTATTCTCATTTTTTTGCATTTTACTTCTCCATTCATTATAAAATATTTTTTACCATTTTGCCGATGTCGGTAAAATGGTAGATTCTATATAAATCTTTTAATCGTTCGGAATTCCCGAACAATTGAATTTAGTTTAAATCTATGTTTTTTAACCGATATATTATTTATATCATATTTCTAAAACTTTTTCAACACTTTTGCGAAATTTTGTTCTTGTTTTTTATTTATATTTTTGTTTTATTCTATCAGAGATAATATCGGTGAATATCTGTTTATAATCATATTGTCAAAAATAGAACAAGCAATTGACTTGTTCTATTTTTTTGCAAATATGCTTTTTATCTTATCTATAACCCTTTTAAAAACAGATTCTTTATATTCTATCATTGAAGTAATATTTGATGTTGGAATTTCAGTATATTTTATCTCCCTGTTTTTAAAAATATTATTAGGATTATAATTTTGTCTTTTTTCTTCTTCTAATTTGATTCTATCATAATTCTGTTTTTTGATAATTTTTTCTCTCTGAATTTCATTAGCCCAATAATCTCTAAATAAAATTGCTATAATAGCTTTTGCTCTTTTAGTTACATTTTGTTCCTCTAATGTTTTATTTGGATTATATATAAATCTATGTTCATCGTTGGAATTTTTTTCAAATAATTCAATTTTATTCTTTGGAATTTTATTATAATCTTTTATAGGAATATATTTTAATATTTCTAATACTTCACTATATGCATTTGCATATTCAATATCTATCATATATACTTCTCCATTTTATATAATTTAAGAGTCATTAGATTCCCTTTGTTCTGGAACTCTATCTTGACTTGTAATTATTTCATATGTCTGGTCAATATAAGGTGTTTCAATTGAACCACTTTCTATACCAAGTTTTAGTGTTAAGTTTTCATTTTTAACAATTGAGACACGACTTAAAAACTGTTTAATCATATTTGAAATGAATGTACTGTTTGATGTATATTTAGATAATTCATTATATTCAAATTCACTTATCTCTTGTATATCTCTCAAAATACAATCTGCTATACTTGATGCTTCATCCTCATCTTTATCTGTTGAGCATTTTAATTCTAAAGAATGCATTATTTGTGATAAAGCCTTTTTTGTACCATCCAAATTATATTCAATTTGTAATATTGGATATTGTTCAATTATAGAAGGTTCTTTTCTTAATAATTCATCAAACATCTGTACTTTATTCTTTTCTTCACCATTAATTTTTACAGTATCTAAAACATATATTTTCCCCGAATATCTGACTATACCTTCTTCAATTTCCTCTTTACTTTTCTTAGAACTATTAGTATCTTTTAAATATTGATAATATAGTCTACGACCTTCATGTTCTGCTTCTTCTTCAAACAATAAACTGGGATAATTATCTCTATATGTGTCATAATCCATCGCTTTATGTGCTATTAGATGGTCTTTTAACATAGAATATCTATTTCCTCTATATTTTTTTATAGCAAACATATCATTATACTGTATGGCATGAGTGGCTTCATGAAAAGATGTAATATCTAATTCCTGATTATTCAATTGAATACAAACTGTTCCTACTTGCGAATTACCAATCGCTTGCCCAGCAATTGGTAATTGCTCATCAAAGAAAACTATAGTATTTCTAACATCATTTTCATATAAATAACTTTTAATATAATCAATATTAGCCATTCTAGTCACTAAATTATTACATTGACCTCTTAATAATTCAATACAAATATTTTTAGGAATTATACCTTTTTGCATTCTATAAATAACTAATTTATTATAATAATTAGCTTTTTCAACTTCTGTCATATTGTTTATATCATAATTATTTAATTCTATTTTTTCAGAAAATCTATTTTTTATTTTGGATGAAATTATTTCCGAATCAACAGCATCTTGTGTTTCTATAATAAATTCTAAAAATTTATTATCGGATAATGAAGTTGCATCAAGATTCTCTATATAGTCACACACTAATGTTTCTAATTGTTTGTATGAAACACTTTTTTTCATTCTCATCATAAATTCTTTATCAGAATGCTTTTTGGTAATATATGTAATAAAATAAGATATTATTTTCTGTACATCCCCATTTTCTATAATTGTCTTATCTTTAGATTGTAGAGTAAATATTTTATCTAATGTCTTTACCATCAAATTTTCATCAAGATTATTATTTACATAACTTTCAATATCAAAAAAGACTTCGACAAACTTCAATTGCTCCACACTTCTATCTGTATCATCTTCTTCAAGAAAAGAGTTTAAGCACTCTTGCGATTCTTCCAAAATAACTTTTGCAACTTCTGGATGTTTTTTTAAAAATAGATTCCATTGTCCCCTCGGATCATGTTTAATACGGTTAGAATTTTCAAAAACACTTAAAATTATACTTTTATCCGTCCTGTTAAACTTATTAAAGCCTTTCATGAAAAAGTCAATTTTTTTACGATCTTCAAAAGCAGTAGCTATTGAACTTATTTTGGTTTTATAATCCTCATATTTTAACATTTTTATCCTTTCATTAGTAATTTCTTGTTATGTAAATATTATTTCCATAATTACTAATAGATTTCTTATCTTTATTATAATTATTAAACCATAATTTTCTATAAAATTCAATAAAATGCTAAAACATCTTTCTAATATATTTTATAATTCCTTTCCCCATTCTTTTTCTCTTTCTTCTCTTTTTATCTGTTTTTCAGCATCTAAAGAAGTTCTTGTTTTCTTTTCAAAATCTCTAATTAGATTATTTTCTGCTCCCATATCAAACTTTTTACAAATCCATTTTATAAATTTATCAATAGTTTCTTTGAAGTTTTATTATTTTGATATCGCTGAATATCTGTTTATAATCATATTGTCAAAAATAGAACAAGCAATTGACTTGTTCTATTTTTTTGCAAATATGCTTTTTATCTTATCTATAACCCTTTTAAAAACAGATTCTTTATATTCTATCATTGAAGTAATATTTGATGTTGGAATTTCAGTATATTTTATCTCCCTGCTCTTAAAAATATTATCTGGATTATATTTTTCTCTTTTTTCTTCTTCGGACTTTTTTACTTTTTCAATATTAATTTTATCAATTTCAAATTTTCTTTTTTCATCAATCCAATATTTATAGCCAATCCAACATATAAAATCTATTGTTTCTTTACTAACATTATCTTCATTAAATATATCATTTTTGTTAATTCTAGTTTTAAAATTTATATTTCGTTTAGTTTTTATTATTTTCAAAATTTCTTTAGGAACTTTCACAACTGTGAGTTTATCCATATAACTCAATATTTCATAAACTTCCTCATATGTATTACCTGAAATCATATTTTCTACCTTTCTTTAACTTTCTAATTGAATACCTTGTGGTATTTCCAATTCACTTGGATTAAAACTTGCTACACCTTCAGCTATTCTTTTGTTACTAAACGGAACATCTTTTGGTCTTTCATTATCTGATTCTAAGCCGAATCTATCATAATCGTAATATCTAACATTAAAAACAATCTTTTTATTTTTTTTATCCACATATCCAACTATATATTGAGGATTAACTATAAATTTAGGCTTACCATCTAATCCTTGAAGTCCCGAAGGTACAAAATGAATTTTTTTCCCTTTTGGTAATGGATCAACAATACTTTTTCTCTTTCCACCTTCTTCGATTGGTTCATCAATTATGACAATAGCATCTCTTCCTATTGCTCCGTCAAATCCTCTACTATACAATATTACCTCATCCATTGTAAGTTCAGTATACTTTGTAGTAGATAATGATTCTCTCATCATTCCTAATCCTTCTTGCATTATTGATTCTGCTCCTTCTAAATCTTGCGTACCATGAAAATGATAAGTATGTTTTTTAGTATCATGTGTCATTATTTTTTTGAATTCTTTTGCAAAAGATTTGTCACTATAAAATTCTTCCAATTTTCTTTGCTTAGCTAATTCAATTAACTTTTTGACAACTCTTCTTCCATTAGTGTTATATTCATTTAATTTTGGAAAACTATTTATATATTTTATATACTCACATAACTGTTCATCCGTTACTTTCATATCCTCTTCATTGACTTGAGAAAAATCTTGACCACTAGACTCTTGAAACTCAAAATCACCTTCAGCATCTTCCCAGCCTTTCCAATCTCCCCATTCTTCTTCTCCATTACTATATTCTATTATTGGTTCTCCAACATCATCAGAATCTCCAAGTTCCCAATCATCATCTACTTGTTCCTCTTCTCCATTGCTATATTCTATTGTAGGCTCGCCAACATCATCAAAATCTCCAAATTTCCAATCATCTGCTTCTTGTTCATCTTCTCTACTTTCAAATTCCAATTGATCAATTCTTTCAGCTAATATTAGAATATACCCTGTCATATATTCTCTGAAAGAGTCTGCTAATCCACCGATACCATTAAACCCACTAAAATATACTAAAAAACGCTCTATTTCTTCTGAAGTCATACTTTCAGTTTTACCATTAACATAATTTTGAAGTTGTTCTTCGCTTTTAAAATAGATTGGATTAAAATCTTTCAATTCTTCAGGTATATCAATAATTTCGTTCAATAATGCATCCATATCAAAAGATTCATCACCATTAATATTTAAGCCCCTTTTTTTAGCTACTTCTAACAAAATTCTTTTTATATAACCATAAGTAATCTGTACTTTTTCATCATTTGAAGAATATGAGTCTATAAGACCATCTTCGACATGATATGAAGCTGATTTTTTCAGCTCTTTATCATGCTTTTTAAATAATTCCTTTTCTTGTTCTGTTAATTCAATCATAAACTACTCCTAAATTTTTTTACATATTTGCTTTTCAAAAATATTATATAATAAATAAAAAATATAATCTATAGATATAACAAAATTTAACTACTTTTATTCTTTGTTTTTTTTATCTAATTCTTGATGTTTCATTTTCCTTTCAATTTTTATAACTTCTTTTATTTTGGGCATATCTTCAATTATTTGATTTGCAATATCTAAAGTTTTCAATTTTTCTTTACAAATTAATTTAACTTGATTTGAATATCGATGTAGCTTTCTTGTCTCTTCTTTCATTTCAGGAGATAATGGCTGGTATCTTGATTTTCCTGTTTCTATTTTCCTTTATAGCATTAAATAAAAAAGAGTTAAGAATATAAGTTCTAGTGTTAAACTAACTTCACTTATAAATTCAAAACTCCCTTTATATTTTCTTCATTTTATATTTTTTCAACATTTTCTTGTTCTATTTTATACCATAAAGTTTCTTTTTTATCGCAATATTCTGATAATTTCATTTGAACCTCGCATACTATTTTTCTAAATCTGCTTCTCTATTTTTATATGCCAAATGTTTTTTTAATAATTCTTCATTTTCAAAATATATATCTTCGTCTTCGTCGGAACATAAACAAAATCCCATATTTATTATTAATTCTTCATCTATTTTTATATTTTGTCCAATGCAACTTTTTATAAATTGAATAACATCATCACGACTATATCTACCATATAATACATCTTGCATTTTTAGTGATGATAAAACTTGCATAAAATCTTTTCTTACATCTCCTACTGTAGTTTCTTCATTGATTGGAGTTTTTATTGAAATAATTTCTATAAGTATTGGACCATGTTCTGTCCCTAAGCTAATTCTATTTCCATTATTATCATGTTTTAACATTCCTAATAATATATTTTTATTTTCTTTACTTAACGAATCTAGTGCTATATTTATATATCCATATCCACCAACATCTTTTTTATTAGCCGATGACATTGTTGTTTGTATATTCAAATCATATAAATATCTACAAGCCTCTAAACAAGGTTCTTCAACAAATTCATGTAAAGTGTCTCTTGTTAATGTCGAACTACAAGTTTCAATAGGCTCTATATCTCTTATCTTGATTCCATTCCTAAATTGATTTTTTTCATTCCCTGTTAATTCTTCCATAATATCTATATCAAATTTTCCTTTCTTTGAATTTTTATTATCTTTTTTATAAAATATCTTAAAAAATATATACCATAAAATTTTAAATTTTTCAATAAATATAATAACATCATTATTGTTTATTCGCTATATTTCCATATCTATATTTTTTCACTTTCTTCTCTTTTTATCTGTTTTTCTGAATCTATATCCTTATTTGTATGACCTCTAGTTTTTCTTTCATTATGAACATAGTAAAGTCACAAAAATAAAGCCCTAAGATTTTACTCTTAAAGCTTTATATGTTTATTCCTTAAATTTCTGTATCCACTCATTTATCTTATGTTTGTCCGATGTATCAACTAAATATCGCAATCTTCTGGATATGAAAATTTTGCTTTTTTGTATCTACCCAAAATAGCTCCTGCAAATATTACAGATGATCTCATTTGATGCATTAAATTCTCTGGTATTTCAAATTTATTGATATTTCTCGAATCTATTGTTACTTTATTTTTATTTTTTTTCACTCTACATCCTAAGCTTTTCAAAATTTCTATCATCATTTGTGTATCATGAATATTAGGTACATTATATAATTTAGTTATTCCTTTGTTTAATATACTTGCTGCCATTATTGGAAGTGATGCATTTTTTGAACCCGAAACAATTGACTTGTTCTATTTTTTTGCAAATATGCTTTTTATCTTATCTAAGAATCTTTTAAATATCGATTTTTTATATATTATCATTGAAACATTATCTAATGTTGGATTTTCAGTAGATTTTATCTCCTTATTTTTAAAAATAATATCAGGATTATATTTTTCTCTTTTTTCTTCTTCTAATTTGATTCGGTCATAATTCTGTTTTTTGATAATTTTTTCTCTCTGAATTTCATTAGCCCAATAATCTCTAAATAAAAGTATAAGAATTCCCTTTGTTATTTCGGATACATTTTGCTCATTTAGAGTTTTATTTATATCGTAACAAAACATATATTGTTTATCTCGATATTTTTCAAATAACTTTATTTTACTCTTTGGAATTTTATTAAAATCTTCTATATTGACATATTTTAATATCTCTAATACTTCACTATATGCTAATGCATATTTGTTTTCCATCATATTATTAATTATCTCCCATATATTTTGGTTTTTCATTTAATGTCTGTTTTTCTTGAACATTTTCTATATCACTCAATATTGAAAATGTAGGTAATCCATCTATAGATTCTTTTATCAGCGTTTGTGTGTCTTTTAAATTTCTTCTTCTATTACTTTTATCAATATAATTCACTAATACTTCAATACTTTCACCACTTAATGATATCTTTCTATCTTTGATAATTGGAATTCCACTTTGTGATAATATATCAATTTGTTTTTCTTCGTCTTTTTCGGTAAGAGCTTGAGTTACAGCTTCAAACATATAAATATTCTTCGGATCTTCCAAAATCTTCTCATGTATATAATTTGCTACTATATATCCAATTTGATGTGCAAATCCACTTAATATTGTATACATAATCCCTTTGAATAGTATCTCAAATTCATCCCTATAATAATCATATGGATAAATAATTTTAGCTGATTCTAATGCATTATTATTAAAATTAGTATTTTCATTTTTTATATTATTAAAAAGATTAATCGCTGCTTCTATATATCTACTTGAGAAAAAATCTGATTCTATTAAATCTATTTCCCTAGCATCATAAACCATATATTTGTTCACATTTTTCTTTTCTTTTAAGTAATCTATCGCTAGCATTTCCACAACCATAGCATCTACTTCGCACAATAACGCATTGATTATTGATATATTGTCTTCTGATTCACTAAAAATATGTTCACTTTCATGAGCTAAACCTACAACATCAGTATAATTACCCGTTAGACTCATTTCAGATTCATCAGAATCTTCTACACTTTTTCCACTTGAAAGTATTATTCTATTATTTGAAATAATATCTTCAAACTTTTTTTCATATGATGAACCTAATGAATGAAAAAAATCTTTTATTAATTCTATTAACTCTTCCGACTTCAGTCCTTCATCAATACTTAATTGTTCCATCATTTCATCATATGATGTTGGATTATGAACTCTTTTTTTACAAGTATCTAAAAGAGTATTTAATTCATCAAAAAAATTTGAATCTATATTAAATAAATAATCTTTTATATTTAAATACATATTTTCTAAAAAAGAAGCATCATTATTCATATTATTATTCCTTTTTTTAATTAACTGGCAAAAATTCCACATTTTCTTTATATTTATTTTAAAACAAAAAAATATAATACACTCAATACTAATTGAACTAATACTATTTTGCTTGTTATTTTATATATTTTTTCTATCAGTGTTCTATTTTTTCCATTATTCGAAAACTTTCCTATTTGTACTTCATTATGTGATATATAATCTTCTATATTATCAACATATATAGATTTATGTGATGATTTATTATAATGTGAATATAATGTTTTAGGAAGTATATTTCTATATAAAATCATCATAATAGGAAGCCCAAATATATTTCCTATTACTGCAGATAAAAACCATTGTCCAAAAATAATTACATATTTGTTATTCATATAATTTGCAAATTCTTGAGGTATTTTTGCCTTATTAGCAAGTAATACGAAATATATAATGTATGATAAAATAAAACCTATTGAAAAACAAAAACTTTGTATTCTTAACTTTCTTTTTTTAACAGTATTGTTATATCTATCATCAGTATTCTCTAGAATTCCTCTCAAATACGAATGTAATCTATAAACCTGTTCTTCCATGTTTTTGCCTTCTACCCTTATAGTTGTTGAATCCTCCCAAAAATATAACCAAGTATATATATGCATGTATTCATAATTTCCTTTGTTTTCATAATTAGATGAATAACCAACATAATAATACAAAGTTATTTTTTCAATTACACTTAAATTATTTAACATACTAATAAACCAATTATAATCTGGTTCTGTTACTTCTTTTCCATCTTTAAACCTTATTGTATATTCAATTTTAGGTGTATCTCCTTTATATTGATATACTTGTTCACTATACTTTAAATTTATATTATTGTTTTTATCATTTTCAAATAATCTTCTATATTCTTCTTTTTGGTCTTCTAAATAATTTGCTAACTCAACTATTGTGTCAATAGGTATAATTTTATTAACCACTTTTTCTTCACTTGCCATTTTAAATCCTCCATTTTTTATTCAAAATACTCTGTATAAAACTTTTTTAAATACAAATCATCCAATAGTATTGTATTATTCAAATTTCCATACTTTTTAATAATTTTCTTATTAACTCCTAATGATACTGCATATATTAAATATTTTTCCCAAATTAACATAGCATTTTCTTCTTGCTCTGACATCAAAGAATAATCTTCTAAATACTCCTTAAATCCAAGCCATTTATATATATAATCATCTTGCTCTAGCTTTACATGTTTGGGAGATTTAAAAAATATATATGTTCCTAAAAATATTGTACAAATTCCCATTGTTAAATTTAATCCTATTATTATTGCTATTATCCCAACAATTATAAAAAAGTAATATAAATAATCTTCTTTTTTTCTCAAAATATTAAACATATATAAAATTGTAATTGCAGAAAGTGAAAAATTTATAATTACATTATACCAATTTAGTTCTCGATTTAATATTTCTAATATTTTTTCAAAACTAATAAATCCTATTGTTAAACAAATTATAACACTCAAAATAATATATGTAATACTTAAATTTATATTTTCCTGTGCATTCGTAGTTTTGTTTATATATGAAATATATTTATATGATACCAAGAAATATACAAAACCACCTGTAACAATATTTACAATTAATTTTATTTTTGTATTATCTGTAAACATACTTGATATACTCATTATTATTGGTAATGTGATTGAGTAAAATATAATTATACCAAATAATAAAAACATAGTAAGTAAAATAATTTTGTTTACGTTTTTTAAAACAGAACTTTTATATGTACTCTTTATTTCGCTTCTTCTATCCATCATACTATCAAAAACTTTAAAATCCTGTTTAAATTTTGAGCTTTTTATATAATCATCAAAAATAATTTTTTCATTTGTTTTAAATATTTGATTTATTATAAAGATTTCATATTCTTTTAATTCAAGTGATTTTACATTTTTTTGTAAATACAAAACTCTTTTTTCTTTACCTTTTATTCGTTCTATTTCAATTCTTATATATCCCTTATAAGTCAAATCTAATATGGTTGCTATTAAATCATTTCCATCAACATGACCTTTTATTATTTTTCCAACAAAAGCTGGAGAATCATTTGATGGTATGTCTCTGCAATAAATTTTTTCTTTTTTATTTTTTAACAGTGTTTTACTCATTATTAGCGTATATACTATCATTATTATTAAGATAGTTACTATCATATTTTACTCCCATTTTGTTTAGTATAATCTTTTGACAAATATAAAATAGTCAAGTATATTAAACATAAATTTCTTTTCCTATATTTATGTTTAATATCATAAAAAGATTAAAGTTTACACAAACTTTCCGATACTCTCTATATAATTATCTCCCAATATAACTGGGGGATTTTATTTTTTAAAGCACTTCACCCAATTCTTTTGAAAATTCTTTTAATAATACTACTTTAATAGTTGTTGTCTTTCCTTCATTGTATTCATCTATTATTCTTTTTAATCTTGTTAAATTCTCTAATTCTTTTGTAGCAACTTCTTTATTCTCTTTTATCCTTTTTATAAGTTTTTCTTTTATTAAAACTATGTCTTCATTACTTGCACATGATATTCTTTGGAATATTTGGAATGCATCATAGTATTTTAGAATTGGAATATTATCACATTCTTTATCAAATCTTGCATAAAATTGCTCCATTTGAATTGGTATACATTTAAATATACTATCTGCTTTTTCCCTATATTCTTTTTCAAGCAATTGTTCATTTAGTTCTTCAAATCTTTGTAAAACATCTTCCATTTCTTCATCAATATTTTGATTTTCTTCTCTTATTACTACTTTACCAAGCTCTTCATCTACATTTGCACAATAACTTGAATGAAGAGAAGCCAAATTCATACCATTTAAAAATATTGTTTTTAAAGTTGTTATATCATTTGATATAAGATTACTCTTAGAAAAATACACAAAATATTCATAAAGCTTTACAACATCAATAAGTTCAAGCTCCCCTTGTTTAACTTCTTCTATTGTTTCATTAACTGTCTGTGTAAATTTGTCATCTGGTAATTTCCAGTACTCTTCTACTAATATCTTTTTATATGATGGAACTTTTTTATCATTTGGATTTGTATTAATTTCCTCCATATTGGCTTTGAAAATTTTCATGTCAAATATTCTTGTTCTAACATAATACTCTATAAATTTAAAAAATCTATAATCTGCTTTAAAATTGTAATAATAATTTCCATCAAATTCTTTTATATAAAATTGCCTATCATCCATCAATACTCTTGAAGAAACTAAAATTGATTTATATTCTTCATTGTTTTCTATATTTTTAAATTTTTCTTTTATAATTCTTCCTGTTTTAATTTCAAAAGATACAGCAATAGTAAATATAAGCATTGTTTGCATTACTCTATTGTTTGTATTTGGATATAGTTTACTAACTTCTTCATATATTTTGTTAAAATCATTCAAGGCATGTTTTAAAATACGTAAGTTCCTTGTTCCACTTTTTTTGAATGTACTAATAATAAGCTCTGTATTTTCTCTTAAAAATCTAATTAAATCTCTATTTTGTTCAAATCTCATAAGTATACCATTTATAATGTAATCAAATTGAGGAGCATATTCAAATGTTTCACCAATTAGTTTTTCTTTTATTCTTTCATAATCTATAGCTTTATCAAATACTGTTTCTATTTTATCTTGTATCTTTTTTACCATTGGAATGTCTTTTTTTTCAAGCTCTCCTTGTTTATCTAAAAGATATGTTGCAATAAAAGTTTTCATTTCCAAATTACTATTTTTAATTTTTGTTGATAATTCTTTTTCATTACAGATTATTATTGTTTTAATATGATCATGTTCAACAAAGTTGTTTATATAACCTAAAATATCTATAACATCAACATTAGCTCTTTCCAAATCGTCAAAACATAAAACCTTATCATCAGTTGCAAAAAAGTCAGAATAATCTACTTTATTTCCATTTGTAGCAGTTCCAAATAAATTTGCCATATCTATTCCTGTTTTGGCATATTCTGGAATTGATGTTTTTCCAGAAGCTTCCATATACTTTCTAAGGTTTCTGTTCATTAGTTGTGATGTTTCCATAAATATCTTTTTGCTAATTTCTTCTAAATTCGAAATACCATATAAAGACATATAAATTGTCGTATACCTTTTACCATTTAGGTTTAGAGTATCAATTTTTTTCTTAATTTGGTTATTCCAAAAATAAGTCTTTCCTGAACCCCATTCACCATTTATCATAATTGCATAATCAGTATAATCTGACCTAACATAATCTAATATGCTTTCTACTAAATCTTCCATCGTTTCTCTCCTTTTTAACTCTATTAATAACTAATCTTTTGCAATTGTAAATATATCTACCTTTTCTGCACCTGCTTGTTTTAACAGTTTACTACATTCATTTAGTGTAGCTCCTGTTGTAAAAATATCATCTACTAAAAGTACTCTTTTATCAATTATTCTATCCATTTTTTGAATTTTGTAAACATTTTTAACATTTTCTTCTCTACCGTTCATAATCTAATGTGCTTTGTGGTTTGTTATTAATGTTTTTTATTAAAATATCATTTTCAAGTTTGATATCTAAAAATTTTGCAAATTCTATTGCAATTAATTTAGATTGATTGTACCCTCTATTATTGATTCTTTTTTTACTAATTGGAACTGGAATGATTATATCATAAAAATTAAAATGAAAATAGTTTTTTTCATAAAAAATAAAAAAATTAAAAAATGTTCTGAATAAATATGGTTTTTCATTAAACTTATAATCTAAAAGTTTTTCTCTAATTATACCTTCATATTTGAATAAATAAAAATGATTCTCAAAATTCTTGTCTTTATAATAATCTTGTCCAAAAACAGCTTCGTTAAACAACTTGTTTCTGCACTTAATACATAAATAATTTTCAGATAGTTTTCCACATATTCCACAAACTGGTGGATAAATCAAGTCTAATAATTTGTTAAAAATTTTAATTTCTCCTTTTATATAATTTTTGAAGTAAGAATTGGGAGGTGAGAAGTGAGAATTCCTATTTTCAACTTCTCACCTATCACATCTCACTTCAAGCATAATCTAACTATTCTTCAACCCCAAAGTTCTTAAAGCCTCGCCAATATTTTTTACACCAATAATTTCCATTTTAAATTTTTCCTCTAAATGTTTTTTATTGTTCTCTGGAATTATGCTCCTTTTAAATCCAAGCTTTTCAGCTTCTTTAAGCCTTTTTTCTATCATATTAATTCTTCTTACTTCACCAGTTAAGCCTACTTCTCCCATTATAACAGTATCTTTTGGAATTGGAATATTTTTAAAACTTGATGCACAAACACAAACTATTCCTAAATCTATTGATGGTTCATTTAGTTTAATTCCACTAACAACATTTACATATATATCTTGTCCACCAATTTGTAAATTTGCTCTTTTTTCTAAAACTGCTATTAATACTGCTAATCTATTATAATCCAATCCATTAGCAGTTCTTTTAGGAATTCCAAATACTGATAGAGTTGTTAATGCTTGAAGTTCAATAAGCATTGGACGAGTTCCTTCCATACTTGCTACTATGCAAGATCCCGAAGGATTATCATCTCTTTCTGAAATCAATATCTCTGAAGGATTTTCAATCTCAACTAATCCTTCTCCTTTCATTTCAAACATACCAATCTCATTTGTTGAGCCAAATCTATTTTTTACACCTCTTAAAATTCTATAAGAAAAATATCTTTCTCCCTCTAAGTATAAAACAGTATCTACCATATGTTCTAAAACTCTTGGTCCTGCTATTGTTCCATCTTTTGTAACATGTCCAATTATTATTGTTGTAATTTGCTTTGATTTACAAATTCTCATTATTTGTGATGTAATTTCTCTAACCTGACTAACACTTCCGTGCTGCTGCTGTTAATTCATCAGAATACATTGTTTGAATAGAATCAATAATAACAAGTTTTGGTTGTAATTCTTCAATACTTTCTTTTACAATATCAATATCTGTTTCACCTAAAAATAAAATATCATCATTATTAATTCCTAATCTATCTGCTCTTAATTTTATTTGTTCAGCTGATTCTTCTCCAGAAACATATAAAACTTTTCCTTCACCTTTTATTTTATCACATAATTCTAAAATAAGAGTAGATTTTCCAATTCCAGGTTCTCCTCCAAGTAATATTAAAGAACCTTTAACAATACCTCCACCAAGAACTCTATCTAATTCTCCAAATCCTGTAGATATTCTAGAAACCTCTTGCCCTTTATATGAATTTAATGCTTTAGGCTCATTTCTTTCTTTGATTTTTTTTACCCCGTTTTCTGTAACTTTTTCAATCTTTTGTTCAAAAAAAGTATTCCAACTATTACATGCTGGACATTTTCCAAGCCATTTAACACTTTCATAACCACATTCATTACAAACAAAAATAGTTTTTGCTGGTTTTGCCATAAATCACACTTGTCCTTTCTCTTTAATTTGCTTTATTTTACAACATTTTTTCACATAATGCAAGTGCAAATTTGGAGGTTGTCATTGGGGACGGACCTTTTTGACAACTTTAATATAATCAAGTATAGAATCGAATTTAAACAAAAAAGTTGTCAAAAAGGTCCGTCCCCAATGACAACCTCCCAATTTACCAATTATCTGCCAAAATTTGTGAACAATAATAAGAAAATGATTATAAAGAATAAAATTTCGCTATCATTTGAACAGCCACATCCATTTCCTCCAAATAATCCTCCAAACATTCCATTATTATTGCATCCACATGAACGGTCATTTTGTCCTTGCATGTTTAAATTATTCTCTGGCATTTTAAATCCTCCTTTATGTTTTTATTGTATAGTATGAGTGTTGTTATTGTTTTGTTACTTTTTTATTACAATACATACTAGTTTTTATTCCGCAACAATACTTTCCTTGTATATAATTTTTTTGACTAAAGCACGAAAAAAGATATACAATTCCGCTGTTGCTACTCTACATCATAAAGTTTAACTCTATTTTGTATTATTAAATGCAGTTATTGACAGAATTATGTTAATTAATATATAATATGACTATATTATATGAAAGGTTAATTATAATGATTGAATTATTGTCTCCTGTAGGAAATTTTGAATGTTTAAAAGCTGCTGTGCAAAATGGGGCAACTGCTGTATACTTTGGAGCAAGTTCCTTTGGGGCACGAGCTTTTGCAGGTAATTTTGATGATGAAGAATTAAATAAAGCAATAATATATGCTAAACTTCGCAATGTTAAAACTCATTTAACATTAAATACCCTTATAAAAGAAAATGAATTTAATGATGCTTTTGATTTAGCTAAAAAAGCTTATGAATATGGAATAGATGCAATTATAGTACAAGATATTGGCTTAGCATTAAAACTAATATCTGAATTTCCTGATATAGAAATTCATGCTAGTACTCAAATGACAACACATAATTTAGAAGGTGTTTTGCAATTACAAAATCTTGGTTTTAAAAGAGCTGTACTTTCTCGAGAATTATCAATTGATGAAATAAAATATATTTCACAAAATTCAACTATTGATTTAGAAGTGTTTATTCATGGTGCATTATGCATATCCTATTCTGGCCAATGTTTGCTTTCTAGTATGATTGGTGGAAGATCAGGCAATCGTGGCAAATGTGCTCAACCATGCAGATTGCCTTGGACAATGTCACCAGTACCGGAGATTTTTGACAACAATGTTGTCAAAAATCTCCGGTACCTGTGACAACCATGGTAACGCTAAATATCTTTTGAGTCCTAGAGATTTATGTGGTTTAGAGTTTATTCCTGAACTTATTAAAGCTGGTGTTACTTCACTTAAAATAGAAGGGCGTATGAAAAGCCCTGAATATGTTGCAACAGTTACTAGAATTTATAGAAAATATATTGATTTAGCTTATGATAATTCTAAACCTTATGTAATTGATGAACAAGATAAACAAGATTTGTTGCAGGTTTTTAACAGAGGAGGCTTTTCTTCTGGTCATCTTTCTAATGACAAAAATGATAAACTTGTTTTTGAAAAAAGACAAAATAATATGGGAATTTATTTAGGAAAAATTTTAAAATATAATCCTTCAAAAGGTATTATTACCTGTAAATTGGAAAACAGTATTGATTTAGGAGATTCTATTTCTTTTGAAAACGAAAATACAAAATATACTATTTCTGAGCTTATGAATAAAAATGGTCAAAATGTAAAAACCGCTTCTTCCCTTGATTTCGTTTCTTTTGGTAGAATGAAGGGTAATATTAAGGCTGGGGATGACATTTATAAAATTAATAGCAAAACTTTATTAGAACAAGCTAAATCAAGCTATTCTAAAGAATATATTAAGCAAAATTTAATCTGTAATCTTAAAATTAAATCTGGAAAAGAAATTTTCGTAGAAGTTTTATGCCCTAATTTTAACAAAAGCATTAGTTTTACATATAACTATATTCCTGGTTCTGCTCAAAACCAACCTCTTACAAAAGAAAAAGTTATTTCTCAATTTACTAAAACTCTTGACACTCCTTTTTCTTTTATAGAGTTTAATATTGATTTAGATGATAATTTATTTCTACCTGTTTCAATATTAAATGAGATTAGGCGTATTGCAATTGATAAAATTAAAAATGCAATAATACAAGATTTTAAGAGACACTATTTAGAGCAAAATAAAAAAGATAATGAAGCCAAAACTATTACTAATAATAATATTAAGAGCAATTATAAAAATACTACAAATACTAAAATTTCACTATTGTTAAATATTTTAAATAAAGAATTAAATTATACTTTATTAAATAATATTGATAGGCTTTATATTCCCTTAAAATATTTTGGAAATAAAGATTATTTTGAAATAATTAATACATTATGTACTAAAGCTAATGTTTATATTTATATGCCAACAGTGCTAAGACAAAATTATTATGAAAAAGCAAAAACAATAATTAGTAGCTCTTTAAATAATTTCAATTTAACAGGTGCTGTAATATCGCACATTTCACAAATTGATTTATTTAATAACAAAAACATAGATATAATAGGAAACTATACTTTAAATATTTACAATTCAAGTTCTATTTCTGAATTAAAAAAATTAAGTTTCAACTCAATTACAATCTCCCCTGAGCTTGATGAACAAAGTATTATAGATGTTTTGAAAAACAGCCCTTTGCCTAAAGAATTAATTGTATATGGTAATATTCCTGTAATGACAACTAATTATTGTTTATTGGGTAAATCTAATAAATGTTACACAGATTGTAAACATCAATGTTTGACCGATTCTAAATTTTATTTAAAAGATAGATTAGGCATGCAATTTAGATTTATTCCAGATAATAGTCAAGCAATAACTACAATCTACAATTCTAAAACCACTTCTATCCAATATAATAACTTTAATATTGATTTTACAAGAATTGATATTTTAGATGAAAATATTGATGAAATAAATAAAATTATTGATAATGTAAAAAAAGATATACGTTTTGAAGGCAAAGATTTTACTAATGGGAATTTAAAGAGAGAAATATAATTATCAACAGAAAAAGAAAGATAAACATAGCTAAACTATAGTTTATCTTTCTATTTTTGTTTCTGTTGACTTTAGGCTATTCGACCTATCATTACGGAAAACAGCCTCTTTCATAAACATATAGGCTTTATCAGAATATACATTACGTAATTCTGAACATGTTCCATTGAAATCTTTCTTCTCACATTCTTCCATACCAATAAATCTCTCATCTGAATTGTTACCAGAACCTTCTGGTATTTTTGAATCAATCCATTCTAATGCTTTCCTAAATTTGTACCATCCTAAAGCAAAAGCATTTTTTAATTCTTTTAATATTTCGTTCATTTTTCCTTTTTCTAATACTCCTATCAAAAACTATATTAGTGTATAAACAGAAAAATAAAAAAACTATTTCTCACCAGGTTCCATTCCTGCATTATGTCTTTTTTTTGTATATGGAGCATTTGCACCAGGAACCTCTGCATGTTTTCCTTTTACTGGATATGGAGCATTTGCACCAGGAATCTCTGCATAGTTTCCTTTTTTAGTTGGATGACCATTTCTTGTTGTTGCTGGATAAGCTCTTCTCATTTTGGTTGCTTTTTCTGATATTTCTCCAAAAGTTTCTCCTGCTTCTTTTACCTTATCTTTTATTTCTTTTACAAATTTTTTATGACCCATATTTTTTCTCTCCTTTCAATTCTTAATCTTTTTTGCCTCAATTATCATTATACACCAATTCGAGTGATTTGTCAAATTTTTCCGGCACTTAATTTAATAATTAGATTCATATCATCATCTTCTGCCGATTTATTTTTTCTTATAGCACCACATTTTTTACATTTGAAGATTATAACATAACCCTTTTTTTTATTTATTTCTAATCCAACTGGCTCTAAGTCTCCATGACATGTTTCAAGCCTATCTCCTGGATTTACATCTACATGAAGTGAGTGCAAGCAATATGGGCAATGGTTTCTGCAGGAATAACCAAGTTTTGGAACCTTTTTTCCACAATTATTACATATAAATTCTTCATCTATTACAGTAAAATTTCTAGTATTCAAAATATCCTCCTCCTAAAAATTCTTTAAGTAATGAATTATTAGGTATAATCTCTGATGGTATTGGTTTAAAATATCTTAATATTTCTATTAATCTTCTAGCTTCTGCATATTGTCTTTCTAATGGAGTGATTTCTTCTAATAATTGAATTGCAATATCTTTTAATGCTGCAAGTTCATATATAAGTGATGTGTTAAAAATACTATCAGCTTGTTCTTGAAAAGGAAATATATTTTTTTCTTCCCCTCTATTTACTTTTGGCCAAGCATCAAGAGTATGTTTTGCACTATAATTTCTAAATTGATAGTCTCTAACAATTCTTCTTACAAGCCTTGTATCTGTAGTTGAAATTCTATTTAGTCTATCCATATTCAATACTGTTAAATCACTAATATATACCTTATATTTTTGTTCTTTTGAAATTAGCTTAGTTAATTCATCATTTAAACAATGTATTCCTTCTATAACCAAAATTTCATCATCTGCCAAATGCATTGTTTTTCCTTTATATCTTTTTGTTCCAACAGAAAAATCAAATTCTGGGACTTGAATTTCTTCTCCATTTAATAATGAAGTTAAGTCTCTATTAAATAGCTCTAAATCTATTGCATCAATGTTTTCAAAATCATATTCCCCATTTTCATCTAAAGGAGTATCTGGTCTTTCTACAAAGTAATTGTCAACAGATATTGTTACAGGTTTTAAACCATTTATTCTTAATTGAAGCCCTAATCTTTGAGCAAAAGTAGTCTTGCCTGATGAAGATGGTCCTGCAATAAGTACCATTTTAATATTTTTATTTGATGCTATTTTATCTGCAATATTTGCAATCTTTTTCTCATGAAGTGCTTCTTCAAGCATTATTAAATGTTTAATTTTTCCGTGTTCAATAATGTTATTTAATTTATATATAGTACTAACATCTAAAATTCTATGTATATCATTATACTCATTTAAAGCCCATAATAATTTTTTAGTTTCTTGATATTTTGGCAATACAAATGGATCATTTGAACTAGGGTATCTGATTAAAAACCCTTTATCATATTTAACTAATTCAAAAATTTTTACAATACCTGTATTAATTGCAATGTCTTCATAAATATAATTATAATAATCATCACAATAATACATATTAATTGTATCATTTTCTTCTAAATCTAATTGCAATCTTCCTTTTGAAGAATCCTCTTTTTCATATAAATCCTTTGCTTCTTCCCTAGTTAAAACTTTTTTTGTAATAGGAAGATTTAAGTCTACTATTTTTCTCATTTCTTGTTCAACATTTTTAATCATTTCAACTGTTTCTTCCATATTATCTAAATCACAATACATTGAATTAGAAAGCTGATAATTAACTCTAACCTTTGCTTCTGGGTACATTCTTTCAAATGCCATTGCCATTATATATATAAGTGTTCTTCTATAAATCTTCATTCCGCCTTTTGTTGATATATCTACAAGAGATATTGTTCCCTCTTGAGTTATTTCGTAATCTAGTCTTTGATATTCATTATTAAACTTTGCCCCTATAATTGGAATTTCACTTTTTTCTATTTCTTCTTTTACTAGTTCTTGAATTGTAGTCTTTTCTTTTACATCAAATTCTTTATCACTAAATTTTACTTTCATTTTTTAACCTTTCCTTCTATTAATATTAAGTTTGAATACAAATATTTTTGTAAATTAATATTATTAATCTTATAAATATATATTTTAGAATGGAGTGCGTAAGCGCTCAACCGGAGCGAAGCGTAGGGCGATTGGAGCAATTGACAAATATTGTTCAATTATATAATTTATTATATAATTGAACATATGAAAATTGCGACACCAAACGGAATGATAAAATATATATTTATAAGATTCAAAATAATTATATTCTTACAAAAGTATTATAACATTTTTATTAATTTTGGGTCAACTTTTTTTTTCAATATGTCATAAACTTAAATTTACCTCATATAAATTACTAAAAAGCAAGTACATATTTTTAGTACGTAGGAGGTATTTTAATGGAAAATCTCGGATTATACCAAGATATAAGCAAAAGAACTGATGGTGATATTTATGTTGGAGTTGTAGGTCCTGTTAGAACTGGAAAATCAACTTTTATAAAAAAATTTATGGATTTACTTGTTATTCCAAATATTAATAATGATTACAAAAAAGAAAGAGCTAAAGATGAGCTTCCTCAAAGTAGTGCAGGAAAAACAATTATGACTACAGAACCTAAATTTGTGCCAAATGAGGCTGTAGAAATTACGATAGATAAAAATTTAAAACTAAAAACTAGATTGGTTGATTGTGTTGGTTACTTAGTTCCTGATAGTATTGGCTATTTAGAAGATGATAAGCCCAGAATGGTAAAAACTCCATGGCAAGATGAAGAAATGCCATTCGAAAAAGCTGCTGAAATAGGAACTAAAAAAGTTATTCAGGAACATTCAACAATTGGTATTTTAATTACAACTGATGGAAGTTTTACAGAAATTGCAAGAGAAGATTATGTTTCAGCTGAAGAAAGAGTTGTTTCAGAATTAAAAGCTATAAATAAACCTTTTATAATTCTTCTAAATTCTGAACATCCTGAGAATTCAGATACAATAAATCTAGCTTCAACTCTTGCAGAAAAATATAATTCTACAGTTTTACCTATAAATTGTGCAGAACTTGATATATCAGACATTAACAATATTTTTTCTAAAATCCTATATGAGTTTCCTGTAAGTCAGGTTAATTTTTCTTTGCCAAAATGGATTAATGGCTTAGACTTTAATCATCCTTTAAAACAAGAATTATTTAATCAAATTGAAGATGCATTTACAAATATTAATCTATTAAAAGATACTAACTCATGTATAACAAAAATTGTTCAAACTAATTTAATTACACAAACTCAAATTAATAATATTGAACTTGGAACAGGTAGAGTAAATGTAAAAATTGATTTAAAAGATGAATTATTCTATCAGGTTTTAACTCAAATGACTGGTGTTGATATTTCTAATGAAGGAGATTTATTTGCAATTATTAATAATTTAGCTCAAACTAAAAAGAAATATGACAAAATTGCTTTAGCTTTGGATGAAGTAAATCGCAAAGGCTATGGAATTGTTACTCCTTCTATTGATGAGCTAATTTTAGCAGAACCTGAAATGGTAAAACAAGGCTCTCGTTTTGGTGTTAAACTAAAGGCAACAGCACCTAGTCTTCATATTATAAAAGCAAATATTGAAACAGAAGTATCTCCAATTGTGGGGTCAGAAAAACAATCTGAAGAATTGGTAAATTACCTTCTTTCAGGTTTTGAAAGTGACCCTCAGAAAATTTGGAATTCTAATATATTTGGAAAAAGCCTTCACGAGCTTGTAAATGAAGGTTTGCAAACAAAACTTGCTAAAATGCCAGAAGAAGCCCAAATGAAACTTCAAGAGACATTAGAGCGTATCGTAAATGAAGGCTCTGGAGGATTGATTTGTATAATATTATAGTGTATTGTTGTTGTCACAGGTACCGGAGATTTTTGACAACATATGTTGTCAAAAATCTCCGGTACCTGTGACAACCCCCTTGCATTTTTGCTTATAATTTTGTATAATAAGCACATAATGCATTTAGGGGGTTTTTTTATGGAAAAATTAACAATTAAAGATTTATATAAAGATTACAAACAATATAATGAACAAACTATTACTTTAGATGGCTGGGTTAGAACTGTTCGTGATTCAAAAACATTTGGTTTTATTGAATTAAATGATGGTTCATATTTTAAAAATATTCAAATTGTAATTTCTGATAAATTAGAAAACTTTAAAGATTTAGTTAAACTTACAATAAGTTCATCTATAAAAGTTACAGGAACTTTAGTAATTACTGAGAATTCAAAACAACCATTTGAAATACAAGCAACAAATATAGAAGTATATAATTTAAGTGATAATGATTATCCTTTACAAAAAAAGAGACATACTTTTGAATATTTAAGAACTGTTGCACACCTTCGCCCAAGAACAAATACTTTTAATGCAATTTTTAGAATTAGAAGTGTAGCAGCATTTGCAATTCACGAATATTTTCAAAATAATGGATATGTTTATGTTCATACTCCTATTATTACTTGTGCAGATTGTGAAGGTTCAGCTGAAATGTTTAAACTTACAACTATGGATTTAGAAAAGCCTCTTCCAAAAAATGAAGATGGCACAACCGATTTTTCTAATGACTTATTTGGGAAAGAAGCCTATATTACAGGTTCTGGTCAACTTCATGTAGAAACTTTTGCAGCTAGTTTTGGTAAAACTTATACTTTTGGACCAACACTTCGTTCAGAAAATTCTAATACAAAAACACATGCTAATGAATTTTGGATGATTGAACCAGAAATATCTTTTTGTGATTTAGAAGAGCTTATGGATATTGAAGAAGATTGCTTAAAATATATCGTTGAAAAAGTTTTAGAAAGATGTCCTGAAGAGATTAACTTCTGTGATCAATTTATAGAAAAAGGACTTAAAGAAAAACTAAACAAAATACTTAATTCTTCATTTGTAAGAATAGACCATAAAGATGTTATAGATATTCTTAAAAAAGCTGATAGAAAATGGGAATTCGAACCTGACTATGGTGAAGATTTAGCAAAAGAACATGAAAAATATATTACAGAATATTTTAATGGTCCTGTTTTTGTTAAAAACTGGCCAAAAGATATAAAATCTTATTATATGAAATTAAACCCAGATGGTAAAACAGTTGCAGCAGTTGACTTAGAGGTTCCTGGAGCCGGAGAAATTATGGGTGGTTCTCAAAGAGAAGAAGACTATGATACTTTAGTAAAACTTATGGAAGCTAAAGGTATAAAAACTGAACCTCTTGAGTGGTATCTAGATTTACGTAGATATGGCTCAAATGTACATTCTGGTTTTGGTCTTGGATTTGAAAGATTACTTATGTATTTAACAGGTATGGAAAATATCAGAGATGTTATTCCTTTCCCAAGAACACCAAAAAATTGTGAATTTTAATTTGGAAAAATGGAAAAAAAAAACTGTTCTCTTTTCCAAAAAAGCCTAGAAATATCTAGGTTTTTTATTTTATCGCAAATTTCGACAAACTTCTTAAATTGTATGTATTATAATTATATTTAGGCAACTAGCCTCGAAAGGAGGTGATGATAATGCCAACAAATTCAAAAGAGAAACATAAGAAAAAACACACTAACAAAATTCAAGAATTTTTACATAAATTATTAAAAGCAATTAAAACAATTTTTGAAATAATAATAGTGTTAAAGGCAATAATTGAAATAATTTTCAATTAACTGCAACTCAAAAAAAATCTCCTGTATGCGCAAATACAGGAGATTTTTGGTGCCATAAGCACCTAAGGCAACTAAATGCCAACAAATCCATTTAAAATATATTATACACTATTTCAAAAAAATATCAACTATTTTCAAACAATTTCTCAAAAAATCGTTCGACTTTTTTCGAGTTTATTCTTCCTCTTCATCATCTTTACTTAAATCTCTTGGTCTCATTAGTGGATATAAAAC
>CAMZHI010000010.1 GCA_947306755.1 uncultured Clostridia bacterium
AAGCAATTATTATGCATATAAACTTTATCTTAGAAAAAAAAATAGAAGATAATGGACCTATTCCTACTACAACGATAGAAACAAGGAATGAATTATTGATGAATAAAAAAGAAAAAAATTAGTTTATTGGTTTTGCGGGCGATTAAAATCGCCCTTAAAGGTTCTCTACAATTTTAATTATCTACTACTATCTTTAAAACTTTTTATAAAACCCTTGAATTCATGTGAAAAATGTGATATTATATATAACAATATAAATATATAAAAACTATAATTAAGGACAAGGTAAATAATATAATATCTTTTAGAGAACTCTATATTAGCTGAAATTAGAGTAAGTAAAAATTATTTATTATCACCTTATATGTTGCAAAACTGAACTTAAACGATAGTTTAAAATTAAGTTTTGTCGTATGCAATGCGTTAAATGCAAATTAAGAGAGTAATTAAAGGTTACTAATTTAGGTGGTACCGCGGAATACAAGCAAGTCATTTCGTCCTAAAACAAGGACATGACTTGCTTTTTATATTACTTATTTAGTTAAAAGATTTTTTACCGTATCAAGCATTTCGTTTTTTAAAATCCGTATGGTAGGTATCCCTAAAGGGGGGACCATAGGATTTTAAAAAAGGATGTGCGGTTAAACAGGTAAAAAATCCTCAAATAAATATAATATAATATAAGTAATAAAGGAAAGGAGCTTTTATATGTATAAAAAAGTAGAATTACCAGAAGGTTATGTAGGTATGGAAAAAAATGTTAGTAACCTATGGAAAGAAAAAAACATTGTTAAGAAAAATTTTGACATGAACAAAGGAAAGAAATATTTTGTTTTTTATGATGGACCACCTACAGCAAATGGAATGCCACACGTTGGCCATATAGAAACAAGAGTTATGAAAGACATAATTCCAAGATATAAAGTAATGAAAGGATATTATGTTCCAAGAAAAGCAGGATGGGATACACATGGACTTCCTGTTGAACTAGAAATAGAGAAAAAACTTGGTATTTCTGGAAAAGAACAAATTGAAGAATTTGGTGTAGAAAAATTTGTTAAAGAATGTAAGGAAAGCGTATTCAAATATGTTGGCGAATGGGAAAAAATGACCAATAAAGTTGGTTTTTGGGTAGATATGGATGAGCCATATGTTACTTATCACAACAATTACATAGAATCAGTTTGGTGGGCTTTAAAAGAGCTTTGGAAAAAAGGTTTACTATATGAAGGCCATAAAATAATGCCATATTGTCCAAGATGTGGAACTGCTCTTTCTTCACATGAAGTTGCACAAGGATATAAAGATGTTAAAGATTTGACATGTATTGCAAAATTTAAATTATTAGAGAATCAAGGATTTGAAAAAGACACATATGTTTTAGCATGGACAACAACACCTTGGACACTTCCATCAAACTATTCACTTTGTTTAAATAAAACATATGATTATGTATTAGCAAAAGTTAATGTTGGAACTGAAGAAGAGACTAAATTGGAAAACTATATTTTAGCAAAAGAGCTTTTAAGTGTAGTATTAAAAGATAAACAATATGAAGTATTAAAAGAGTTTAAAGGTGAAGAACTACTTGGTAAAAAATATGAAAGATTAATGCCATTTTCTGAAGAAAAAGCTAATGCATATTTCATAACACATGGAGATTTTGTTAATCTAGATGATGGTACTGGAATAGTTCATATAGCTCCTTTTGGTGAAGATGATAGTGTGATTTTAAAACAATATGAAATTGAATATGAAGTCTTAGTTGATAAAAGTGGAAAATTTGTGTCAAAAGTTGAGCCATGGGCAGGTAGACTTGTTAGAGATTGTAATGAAGATATTTGTAAATGGCTTTTTGATAATAATAAATTATTTAGCAAAGAAAAGCATCTTCACTCATATCCACATTGCTGGAGATGTGATACACCACTTCTTTATTATCCAAAAGAGAGCTGGTTTGTTAAGATGTCATCATTAAGAAATGAACTTGTTGACAATAACAACAAAGTTTCTTGGTATCCAGATACTATTCGTACAGGTAGATTTGGTAAATTCTTAGAAAATGTTATAGATTGGGGAATTTCAAGAGACAGATATTGGGGAACACCACTACCAGTTTGGAAATGTGAATGTGGAAATTTAGAATGTATTGGTTCAATTGAAGAATTAAAAGAAAAAGCACTAGATTGTCCAGAAGATATAGAACTTCATAAACCATATATAGATAATGTCCACTTAAAATGTTCAAAATGTGGAAAAAAGATGACAAGATTTAAAGAAGTTATAGATTGTTGGTTTGATTCAGGTTCTATGCCATATGCACAGCATCATTATCCATTTGAAAATAAAGAAGAATTTGAAAAACAATTCCCAGCAGGATTTATTTCAGAAGCGGTTGACCAAACTAGAGGATGGTTCTATACATTAACAGCTTTAGGAACAGCTTTATTTGGAAAGACACCTTTTGAAAATTGTATAGTTTTAGGTCATGTTTTAGATGAAAAAGGTCAAAAGATGTCTAAATCTAAGAAAAATGGAGTAGATCCACTTGTATTATTAGATACAGTTGGTGCAGATGCTACAAGATGGCATTTCTATACAGCTGCAGCTCCTTGGCTTCCTAAACGACTTGGAATAAAGAGTGTTCAAGAAACACAAAGAGGATTTTTAGCAACACTTTGGAATGTATATTCATTCTATGTTTTATATGCAGAAATAGATCAATTTAATCCATTAAATTATAAAAACTTTGTATCAGATAATATAATGGATAGATGGATTATTTCAAAATTAAATACATTAATTAAAGAAGTTGATGAAAAAATTGACAAATATGATATAACAAGTGCAGCAATTCAAATAGGAGAATTTACAGATAGTTTATCTAATTGGTATGTAAGAAGAAATAGAGAAAGATTCTGGGGAACTTCTCTTACAGATGACAAAATTGGAGCTTATGTAACACTATATGAAGTTTTAGTTAAACTTATCAAGGTTTCAGCACCATTTGTACCATTTATGACAGAAGAAATTTATCAAAATTTAGTAGTTAATTTAGATAAAAATGCTGAAGAAAGTATACATCTATGCTTATGGCCAGAATTTGATGAATCAAAAGTAGATAAAAAATTAGAGCAAGAAATGGATTTAGCATACTTAATTGTTAAACTTGGTAGAAGCGCAAGAAATTCTGTAAATATTAAAAATAGACAACCACTTTCTGAGATGCGTATATCTGTAAAAGATTTACCTGAATACTATTCAGACATAGTAAAAGATGAATTAAATGTAAAGAAAGTTGAACTAGGCGCAGATATGAAGGAATATGTATCTTTTGAAATTAAGCCTAATTTACCAGTTCTTGGACGTGAATACGGAAAATTAATTCCTAAAATTAAAGAAAAAATTGCAGAATTTAATCAAATGGAATTAGCAACAAAAGTTCAAGGAGGAGGACTAGAATATATAGAAATTGATGATGAACAAATAGAACTTTCTGCGGATAATCTTTTGGTTACAATGCAAGGTAAAGAAGGATTTGCATTTGCCGGAAATGGAGAAATTGGTGTTGTAATAGAAACAGAAATTACTCCAGAACTAAAAGAAGAAGGATATTTAAGAGAAATTTTATCTAAGGTTCAAAACATGAGAAAAGATAGTGGATTTGAAGTAATGGATAATATTAATCTATATGTTTCTGGAAATGAAATGCTTGAAAATGTAGTTAAAAAATTTGAAGATACAATAAAACATGATACACTAGCTAAAAATGTATTATATAATGAACCAAACAAAGAATATCAAGATGTTTCAATAAATGGAGAAACTTTAAAAATATTTGTGGAAGTGGTATAAAAAAAGAAGCCTGTTAAGTGAATAACTTAACGGGCTCCTTTATTAGATGTTGGAAATTGAGTACCTTGTAAAGATTCTAATTTTGCAGTTTGTTGTATTTGAGTAGTAGAGTATGTAATCATATTATTATTATCATATATAGTTACAATTTCTTGTTCATGACCTGGTACAGTAGAAGTTACTTTTAAAAAGTTATTTGAGAGCTCAAGTTTGAAACCTAATGCTTCTAAAAAAGCTTCAGGATTCTTTTTAGCATAGTCATTCCATAGTCCACTTATTTGACTTCTTTTTATAGCTATACAGATTTGAGGTTGATCGCTTGACTCAATACTGTGAGAATCTGTTTCTGTTGGCGAATTACTTCCAGCGACTTCAAGTCCTTTTACAGTGTAACCAGTCCTATCTGAATTAATTATTATCATAATATATACTTCTGAATCAGGATTAGATTCATCATGCGAGTGTTTATATACACAGCCTCCTGGTGGAACGTATAATATTGCTCTTGCTGTTTCATTTTGTCTTGATGGGTCTTTAGCTAAAGAAACTTTCATAGTGTTCTTTGCTATATCTTTTGATAATAAAGAAATAGGTAGTTGTTGTTTTTTTTCTCTTTCCATTTTTAACCTCCTTAATAACATACTATATTATAGCACATCTAAACATAAAAAGTCAACATAAAACCAAAAAGTTAAAAAAACGTAAAAAACCACTTGACAGAATGTAGATAGTTGTGTTATTATATATTTTGTTATGCGGATGTGGCGGAACTGGTAGACGCGCTGGTCTTAGGAACCAGTGCCTGTGCGTGGGGGTTCGAGTCCCTTCATCCGCACCAAAGACAAATCTAATCGAACTTTTGATTAAATTCAAAGGTTCGAATTTTTTTTATGTATTATGTTTTAATAAGATGTTCCAAAAATTCAAAAAATGATCAAAAATATGTTAAAAACCAATTGACAAACACAAACAACTGTTTTATAATAATAACAAAATATAATATTAAGAAACGGAGCTGATACTATTGAAAGAAATAGATAAAAACAATAAATCATTTGAAGCTATTAAGCATGTTGATGAAGATGGAGTTGAATTTTGGTATGCTAGAGAGCTACAAGCAGTATTAGATTATAAGGAATGGAGAAAATTTGAAGGTGTAATAAAAAAAGCAGAAATATCTTGCAAAAATAGTGGGATTGATAGTTTTGACCATTTTGTCGGCATCGACAAAATGGTTCAAATAGGCTCTGGTGCTGAAAGAAAACAACAAGATTATAAATTATCAAGATATGCTTGTTATTTAATAGCACAAAACGGAGATAGTCGAAAAAAAGTTATTGCTCTTGCTCAAACTTATTTTGCAGTTCAAACAAGAAAGCAAGAAATTACAGAAAAAGAATACAGTATGCTTACAGAAGATGAAAAGAGATTTTATCAAAGAAATTTAACACGCAAAGGAAATTATTCACTTAATCAAACGGCAAAAAAAGCTGGAGTTAAAAATTTTGATAGATTTCATAATTCAGGTTATAAAGGGTTATATAATGGCGAAACAGCTGATGATATTGCAAAGAGAAAAGGATTACGATATAGAGAAGATATTTTGGATAATATGGGAAGTACAGAATTAATTGCAAATTTATTTAGAATATCTCAAACAGAAGAAAAACTAAAAAAAGATAATGTTGATACAGAAAAAGAAGCTTGTAATACTCATAATAAAATTGGAAAAATTGTTAGAAATGCTATAAAACAAGCAGGTCGGTACTATGCCTGAAGATTTACCAACTCCTAAAAAAAGCTTAAAACAACTTGAAAAAGAAAAGAATAAAGAATTAAAAAAGAAAATATAATTCCAAAATAACAAACACTACATTTTGCTTTGGACAGGCAATGTAGTGTTTTTTACATTTTATGTGGCAACATACATTTCTGTATGTTCATTCCTTAATATTTTTATACTCGAATTATATACATTTGTCAAATTTTTTTCAAAAATTTTATTGCCTCTTTAACCAACCTTTTGCTTCTGATTCATCAAATCTTGAATCAGAAAAAAATTCAGACAAATTAGTACCAAGTGCTTCACAAATATATAACAAATTTTCAATTCTAATAGTTTTTGTTTTTTTAGTTAAAAACTGTGAGAGTGTGGATGTGTAAACACCTGTTAGTGATTCTAATTTATAAATAGATAACTCTTTTTCCTTCATCATTTCTTTTATTTTAAGAGCTATCAAATCTGTAAACTCCATAAACAAAACCCCTTAAATAAGTAATTTATATCAGTTTATCAAAAAAGCTATCAAAAACCTCTCAATTAACTGAGAGGAAGTTTTTAAAAACTATTGTAATTTTTTTGAATTTGTGTAATAATGGAAATCGAAGAAATTTATTAAGAGTTTTATTTAAATATTCCTATGAAAAAATGAGTATTTAATAGCTATAAATGTTACAAAAGAAGTGTATTCTAAAAAAAAATATGGAGTATTCAAATGAACTAAAGAAAGGGAGTTTTTATTTATGAAAATTTTAAAGGAAAAAACGCTAAAAAGCACTAAAGGTATCACTTTAATCGCGCTTGTGATAACTATTATTGTTCTTTTGATTTTGGCTGGAATATCAATTTCAATGTTATCTGGAGATAACTCTATATTACAGAAAGCAACAGATGCTAAAACATCATCCGAAAGAGCGGAAGCAAAAGAACAAGCACAAATGGATATTATGGCATATATTGCAGATAAAACAGCTAAACACCAAGACGCATCTTTAGATGATGAGAAGATCAAAGAAATTTTAAGTGATAATAAATCTTATGTAAAAGTAGCAGGGGATACAAGTTTTACAACAACAAAAGGCGAATATGAAATACCTTATTCAGAATTATATAAAACAATAGCAAAAGTAGAAGATGTAGAACCTGTAGATCCATCAGCCTATGGATGCAAAGTAACAAATTACAGAGAAGGAGAAGATTGGGAAATACTATACCAAGGTGCAGTAGAAGAAGGAGGAGAAAGTAGAATATACTTAATAATGTCGGAAACTACTGAAGTCGGAGGCGGTTCAAACTGCAGCAATGGTCAGTGGATTTCTCAACGTTTGGCAAATTACTCTGGTTCAACCGATTTTCAATCTGAGCAGTTGCTTTTATCGAAGTTTCCATCTGTAAAGCAAGGATTATTGTATAAGGTTTATGGAGGGGATGGTTCACTCCATTATGAAAGCAGTTATAAAAATATGAAGAAAACACAGTTATTATTAGATAGTTCAATATGGAATTCGAGTTTTTCAAATCCAGAATTTGCGGAATATGCTATTGCTACACCAACATTAGAATTATTAGTTGCTTCTTACAATGCTGTAAATCCAAATAAAAGTGAAAATATTCCGAGTTTAGGGTCTGGTGGATATGATGATACTGATAATTTTTATACAGATAACTTACTAGTAAATGATGGAATTACGCCGTGGAACCATGGAGATGGCCATGGCCATGGATATATTTTGGCTTGTCCAGCTGATGAATATGATTGCGGGGAGCCAACATACAACAGAAAAGTTGATGGTTTTGATGGTAGTAGAAGTGGAACGATTGCAACTGAATCTTGGGATTATGCCGTTGTGAGACCAGTTGTTTGCATCAAGGAAGGAGTTCACCTTGTAGAGCAACCTGGAGAAGGGCGTTCAACTTATAAGTTAGAAAGCATTTCAGGAAACTAAAAACTAATATCAAAATTTTGTCTGAAATAATAGAATATGGCTAAAAGAAACATATATATGAAGTAAGAAAATATCACAACAGTTTTTACTATTGTGATATTTTTTACAATATAGTATAATAACATTAAATAAATATAGAAGGGAATTACCTAATATATGAGGAAAAAAATAATGAAACTAATTGCAATAATTGTACCTGTAATAATTATACTTTTTTTGATATATTTAAATTATGATTTAAACAAAAACAAAATAGACTTCCAAGAAGTAAATATAGAAATAGCAGAAACTGAAAACAATAAGGCAATAGTATCAAATGCAGAGGAATTTGTAAAAGCAATAGAAAATAATCAAATACAAATTGTTGAATTGCAAAATGATATTGATTTGGGATATAATATATTAGAAAACCAAGGTATTGAAGGTAAATACATAGAGGAACATGTTAGACCATTAACACACCCTATATTAAAAGAAACAGGAGTAAGCAAGCTTGCTATAAAAAAAAGAGATGGATTAGTTATATCTTCAAAAAATGGAAGTAGGATTTTACATGCAAATATTGTGCTAGTGAAATGCAAAAATATAAAAATAGATAACATAAAGTTAGAAGAATTATGGGAATGGGATGAAGAAACAAAATTTGAATATGATAGAAATGACTGGGATTGTATAACAATAAGAAATAGTGAAAATATTCAAATAAAAAATTGTGAGTTTTCAAAATGTTACGATGGAGTGATAGATGTAAAAGAAAGTAATAATATTACTGTTGAATATTGCAAATTAAATGAAGTAGATATAGCAAATGATAAATTTTTTAACAGTCAATTTGAAGAATTAGAAAAAAATATTGATAATTATCCTATGTATAAATATTTAAGAGAAGAAACCGAGCTAGACGTAGATGTAATAAAAAGATTAGCAGCATTTCAGTTCAAACTATGCTTAATAGGGCATAAAGACTTTGGACCTAAAAGCGAAAATATAGTAATGCATGACAATATATTTTTAAATGTAAAAACAAGGATACCACAAGCAAGAAATAGTAGTATATATGTATATAATATGTATGTGGATAGTAGTAAGATTAGTTTAGATATATTAACTAAAGAGCAAATAGAAAAAATAAAAAAAGAGTATCCTAAGGTAGTTTCTTTATATTCGCATGGTATAATCTCAATACAAA
This sequence comes from uncultured Clostridia bacterium, assembly GCA_947306755.1. Lineage (GTDB taxonomy): Bacteria > Bacillota > Clostridia > TANB77 > CAG-508 > CAG-269. The sequence continues at coordinate 8,771 of CAMZHI010000010.1, forward strand.
GATCGTATATAGTTGCAGAAAACTGTATATTTAAAGGAATTGATTTTAGATATCAATTTTGGAGAGGTTTATCTTTAAAAAATCTAGGAAAAATTGTAGTAAAGCAAGATAAACAAGTATTAGAGAATTTAAAAGAGAATTTGGAAGGTAAAGTAGGAAATAAAATTTATGAAAGTAGCGATAGTAGGTAATAATACATCAGATATTTTAAATGCTAGAGGAAATCTAATACGAGCATTTATAAAAAATGGACATGAAGTAATTGCAATAGGGAATGAAGATAGTGATATGAAAAAAATAGAAGAATTTGGCGCAAAACCAATTAATATCGAGTTTGATAGAATTTCTATAAGTATATTAAAAAATTTAAAATATATCAATACTTTGACAAAAGTATTAAAAAAAGAGAAGATAGACAAGGTTTTGCTATATACTCCTAAACCAATCATTTGTGGATCAATTGCAGCCAAAAGAGCTAAAATAAAAAATATTTATTCATTGTTTGCTGGAATGGGGTATCATTATTCTATAAATACTTTTAAATCTAGAGTAATTAAATTTGTTCTAGACATAGGATACAGAATGGCATGCAAAATAGATACAAGAGTGATATTTCAAAATAAAGAAGATAGAGAAGAACTTATAAGAAAAAGATTTGTAAAACAAGAAAAAGCGTTTGTAGTAGATGGCTCTGGTGTAGATATGAATAAATTTATAAAAACAGAGAACAAAATAGAGTCAATGGATAGATTAAAATTTTTAATGATTTCCAGAGGACTAAATGTTAAAGGAATTAAAGAATTAAGTACTGCTGCAAAAGAAGTTCATAAAAAATATCCTAATGTAAAATTTACACATATTGGGAAAATAGAAGACACATATAGAGATATAACTTTGAAAGAGAAACAAGAATATTCAAGAGAAATAGAGTTTTGTGGAAAAGTAGATAACGTGTATGATTATATTAAAGAATGCAATGTTGTAGTACTTCCAAGTTACTTAAGAGAAGGAATTCCAAGAGTATTATTAGAAGGACTAGCTGTTGGAAGACCTATTATAACTACAAATACAAGAGGATGTAAGGAAACGGTTATAAATAAAAAAAACGGATATCTAGTTAATGTAAAAGATTCAAAAGATTTAGTAGAAAAAATAATATTAATGATAGAATCATTACCTGAAAAAATTAAGCAAATGTCAGAACTAAGTTATAGCATTGCGAAAGAAAGATTTGATGTGAATATTATAAACGAAAATATGATTAAAATAATGGAACTTAATAAAAAAATATAATTATATAATTTATTAGAGATTTTGTGATTCTTATATATTTAAAATAATGGGGAAAAATGGTTGTGAAAAATTTATTATTAATAATTCATAAACTTTCAAATGGTGGTGCAGAAAGGGCAATAACTTTACTTGCCGATTCTTTGAAAGACAAATATAATATTACAATTGTTACTTTTGATAATAGAATGAAAGAATATGAGACAAAAGTAGATGTTATAGATTTAAAAATACCAGAAAGCAGATATTTTCTGAAAAAGATAATAAACATTTTTATTAGAGCAAAAAAAATTAAAAAAATTAAAAAACAATTAAATATAAATTGTTCTATAAGCTTTCTTTCTGGACCCAATATAGTTAATTGTTTAAGTAGGAAAGATGACAAGATAATTATATCAATAAGAAATATGCAATCTAAACTTAAAAAAAATATCTTTAGAGATATAGTAAATCAAATAACCTTAAAAAAAGCAGATAAAATAGTAACAGTTTCGAATGATGTAAAAAAAGATATACAAAAAAGATATAAAGTTGATGAAAAAAGAATTATTACAATACCAAATATGGTAAATATTGAACAGATACAACAAATGGCATGTGAAGATATAGACGAAAAAGATATATATGTAAATGATGATATAAAAATTATAAATATAGGGCGACTAATTCCACAAAAAGGGCAATGGCATTTGATAAAAGCATTCAAAATAGTAACAGAAAAATATACAAAAGCTAAATTAATAATTTTAGGAAGAGGAGAACTGAAAGAATCACTAAATGAACTAATACATAAGCTGAATATACAGGACAATGTATTTTTGTTGGATTTTAAACCTAATCCATACAAATATTTAGCAAAATCTGATATATTTGTTTCTACATCACTTTATGAAGGAATGTCAAATGTTATTTTAGAGGCTATGGCTTGTGGATTACCTATTATAGCAACAGATTGTAAAGGTGGAACTAAAGAAATAATTGAAAATAAATATGGCATTTTAATTCCAAATTTTACTGAAAAATACGATATTACAGAAAAGATAAATGATGAAGAACACAATTTGGCAGAAAGAATTATAGAGCTTATAAAAGATGAAGAAAAGAGAGAAAAATATATAGAAATGTCAAGTGAAAGAATCAAAGATTTTGAAATTAAAGAAATCAAAAAAAGATGGATGGATGTAATATAAAATGATTAATTTATTAAAAATTATTATAAGAAAAATTAATTATTTTTTTATAGAGAACAACTATAAAAAAAATAGATATAAAAATAAAGAATCAAATAAAAAAAATATAATGATATTAGTCTCAAGACTTTATAATGGAGGAGCGGAAAAAGTTGCAGCAAATTTGGCAGAAGAACTAAGTAAGAAATATAATCTTATACTTGTAACTGTAAATAATAAAACAGAAGAAGATTATAATTGTAGTGCAAAAAGAATTGTTTTGGATTATAAAAGAGGAAAAATTTTAAACGAATATAGATTAGTAAAACAGTTGAATGAATTAAAAGGCAAATATCAAATTACACATACAATAAGTTTTTGTTCAAGAATGAATTACCTGAATGTAATGTCAAAAGCAAATGATACAACTATTATATCTATTAGGAATAATTTGAGTAAATCAAAAAAGGAAAGAAAATACAGACAAATTAATAGAAAATCTGCTAAATACTCAGATAAAATAGTTGCAGTTTCTGAAATATTAAAAAAAGAACAAATAGAAATGTTTAATGCTGAAAAAGACAAAGTCTTTGTTATAAATAATTTTTGTGATACAGAGATGATCAACAAACAATTAGATGAAGAAAATATAAAAAAAGAAGAAAATACAGTTATAAATATAGGAAGACTAACATATCAAAAAGGGCAAGAACAGCTAATAAAAGCATTTAGTAAAGTTGTGGAGTTTATACCAAATGCAAAATTAATTATACTGGGAAATGGTGAACTAAAACACAAGTTAGAAAAAGAAATAGAAAATTATCATTTAGGAAATAATGTATTTCTTAAAGGTTTAAAAAAAAATCCATATATTTACATGAAAAAATCTAATTTATTTGTACTAAGCTCTTTTTATGAAGGAATGTCAAATGCTATTTTGGAGGCAATGGCATGTGGCTTGCCAGTTATTTCAACAGATTGCAAGGCTGGAACAAGAGAAATACTTGCACCAAACACAGATTTATATAAAGAAAAGAATGAGATATCATTTGAAGAATATGGCGTATTGGTTCCTGTTATAAAAAACAAAAAATCTGAAGAATATTTAGCAAGGGCTATAATTGAAATTTTAAATAATAACAAATTAAGAAAACATTATATTGCAAAATCAGAAGAAAGAATCAAAGAATTTTCAAAAGATAAAATGATAAAAAAATGGTTAAAAATAATAGAATAAAAGGCATATAGTGTTTAAAACTATATGCCTTTTATAAACTTAAATATTTTTGAACACAAGTATCAATATCACCATCATATAATATTTTTCCTTTATCTAGAAGTAAACCTCGTTTACAAAATTTTTGAGCCATTTCTGGGGAATGAGTAACTAAAATAAAAGTAATATTTTCATCATTTTTTATTTCTGTAATTTTATTTAAACATTTTTGCTGAAACTTATAATCTCCTACACTAAAAACTTCATCAACAGCCAAAATATCTGACTTTATATGTGATATAATAGAAAAACCAAGCCTAGCTCTCATGCCGCTAGAATAACTTCTTACAGGCTGATCTATATATTCACCAATATCTGCAAAATCAATAATGTAATCTAATATTTTGTCAATTTCTTCTTTTTTTAAGTCTAAAATTCTGCATTTTAAATAAATGTTCTCGCGACCTGTAAAATCGTTTTCGAATCCAGCATCAAGTTCTATAATAGATCTGATTTTTCCATTTGTGTAGATATCACCAGAAGTAGGGTACGAAATTTGAGAGAGGAGTTTTATAATTGTAGATTTTCCCATTCCGTTTTTTCCAAGAATGGCAACCGTTTCGCCTTTTTTTATTTTAAAAGATATGTTATTTAATACTTTTTTTCTGTTTATTCTTTTTTGGTGAAATAACAAAAAAGAAATTTTATTACTAGCTTTTTTAGAAAGCTTATATTCTTTACTTACATTTTTAAACTCAACTGATATATTTTGTTCCATAAATATTCTATCCCTTTCATATATATAATTCAGATGTATATATGGTTATAAAAACAACTAACTTCTTGTTTATAATAAATCAGGTATATCTTTTTTTATGTGATTGTATAGTGCAATTCCAGATATTGCAACAATAATTGTTAATCCTAAAAAAGATAATAATGAAATAGGTTCTTCGAAAAACCATATGTGTTTAATCAAGCAATTGCGATATCCATTCACTATAAAAGTAACAGGGTTAAGATATAATATGTATCTTACAAATTCAGGCATTTTTGCAACATCCCATATTATACCTGAAAGCCAAAATATTGCAAATACAGTAGTTTTTACAAAATTGTAAAAATCTTTACTAATTGCAGATAAAGTCGATAAAAACAGGCATAAAAAGTAAAAAAATATTAGCATAAGAAAAATATATATTGGCAATTGCAAAACATAAATTGTGAGACTTTTGTATAATATAAAAATTACAAATACAATAAACATTAGAAAAAAATGTAAATAAAATTTAGACAAAGTACAAAATGTAGGTATAATAGATATAGGAAAATTTATTTTTGTAACTAAATAGTCATATTTTCTTATACATTCACTTCCTAAATTTAGAATATCTTTAATAAAAAACCAAGGAACTAAACCAGAAATTAACCATAGAAAATACGGATAACCAAAAACAATTTTTGAGGATTTTAGACCTACTATTAAAGTAAAATAGTATACAAAAATTTTAAAAGCAGGATTAAAAATAGCCCAAAACCATCCTAAACGTGTTCCTTTATATGTTTTTACTAAATCGATTTTTGATAAATATAAAATTTTATTAATATTCTCAATTTGTTCCTTAAAAAAATTCATTTTTTACTTCCTAATATAATTTTTTTAATTATATAAATTATCAATGAAAAAGTCAATTAATTTGTTTTGAATATTAAAAAAATAATAAAATTATTGAAAAGAAAATTGTAAACTGTTATAATACTTGTGAGAGGTAAAAAAATGAAAAAGAATATTTTAATTATAGGATATGGAATAGTTGGGAAAAATTTAGCAAATAAATTACAATATTTGAATCCAGATATTGTGGATAAATATAAAAAAGATGTTAATACCATAAGGAATATACATTATGACGTAGGATTTATATGTGTAGACACGCCATTAAAGGAAGATCAAACACTAGATATTGGTGAGGTTATTAACTGTATAAATGATTATGATTGTGAAATATATTGTATAAAAAGTACTTGTCCAGTAGGAACAATAGATAAACTTTCAAAACAAACGAGGAAAAAAATTGTATTTAGTCCAGAATATTATGGTAATACCAAACATAACAGTAATTACGATTTTAATTTTACAATATTAGGAGGAAAAAGAGAATACTGTGAAGAAATTATACAAATATTATTACCTTGCTATGATGGAAGACATACATTTAAAATTGTAGATTCTAAACTTGCTGAATTATGTAAGTTTATGGAAAACTCGTTTTTAGCAACGAAAGTAAGCTTTTGTCAATCATTCTATAATGTGTGTAAAGCTGAGAACATAAATTATAGCGAATTAAGGGAATTATTTATACTAGACAATAGAATCAATCCATCTCATACATTTGTATATAAAGACGCACCTTATTGGGATAGCCATTGTTTAAATAAGGATGTGCCTGCTATTGCTACTCAGTATAATATGCCTCTATTAAAAAGTGTTATAGATTTTAATAAGAATCAAAAACAATCTAAAAAATAAAATACTGTCACTAAAAAATAATGAGAATATGTTTTTAGTAAAGGTAAAAAACAAAACAACTATTGCAAAGTATAAAATTTTATGTTAAATTAGAAATATAAAAAATAGCAAAAAAATATTTTGTATATACAATAATCTGAAACTATTGTTATTACTAATTTAGAAACGGTTAATAAGGTGTTTTTGCAAGTGGTGTTTTTAGCAAATGTCCCTTGCTATCGCACCAAAGATGTGAATTCGAACTTTTAAAAGTTCGAATTTTTTTAAATAAAAAAACTAAGTGCTACCACACACTTAGTTAGTTGATCATTTATGACTTTTGTTTACTTAATTAAGCTAACTATAGTATACTATTTTTTTAGTATATGTCAATTATTTTTAAAAATTCTTTTTTTTTTCAAAATATTTTTATGAATAATAAATTACCACACATATGGAATCAATTTATATTTCACTTTTTTCTTATATTCAGAATAACCTTTTAAATCTTTTTCTAAAACCATTTCTTCATTTTTTATTCTTTTTGCTATTAGAATAGGGTATATCAAAAATATCAAAAAAGAAAGAACAGAGCCAAGAATTAATGGTATTGTTAAAAATAAAACAATAGTTACTGCATACATAGGATGTCTTACAATTCTATATAAACCAGTATCAATTACTTTTTGATTTTCTTGTACTTCAATTGTACGAGATAAATAGGTATTTTCTCTCAAAACTTCAGCATACAAAATATATGCAATAATAAATAAAATGGATGATATTATTATTACAATATTTGGCAATTGTATCCAATTATATTTGTAATTTAGACCTGCTATAATAAAACCAGATATAAACATTAATCCACTGTAAAGAATTATTTGTTTTTGTTCAATTTCCTTTTCTTTAGCATTTAATCTCTTTTTTAATAATTCTGGATTTTTTATCATCAAAATAAATCCGGCTATAAACATTGGGATAAATAATAATCCCATAAATAGCCATCCATTCCAATATTTAAAAGAATGTGCAGGAATAAATAATAAAAAACCTATAATTAATACTCCAAATAAAAATTTTATCAATGATTGAAAGAATAATTTTTTATTCATATATAATCCACCTTTGTTACTTTTGTTCAATATACCATAAAACAACATTTATATCAATAAAAATTAATTATTTTTTTATGTCAAATTATTGACTTTTTAGCAAATCCATTATATTATTATATAGTAAGAAATTAACAAAAATGGAATTAAATTTTCAAAATGTTAAAGTTTTAAAAATTTATACATCTTGTTTTTTATGATAATTCAACTTAAATGAATTTCATAAAAATATAAAATACAAAGAAAGGATGACTAATTATGGGAGAAGTTATAGTTATCACATCAGGAAAAGGTGGAGTTGGTAAAACAACAACTACAGCAAATTTAGGTTCAAGCTTAGCTTTAGAGGGGAAAAAAGTGGCACTTATAGATACTGACATTGGACTTCGTAACCTAGATGTTGTTATGGGGCTAGAAAATAGAATAGTATATGATATAGTAGATGTAGTTGAAAATAAATGTAAATTAAGACAAGCTCTTATAAAAGACAAAAGATTTAAAGAATTATATTTATTACCAGCAGCTCAAACAAGAGATAAATCAGCAGTAAATGAAGAACAAATGAAAGAATTAACATCAAAACTAAAAGAGGAATTTGACTATATACTTATAGACTGTCCTGCAGGAATTGAACAAGGTTTTAAAAACGCAATTGCTGGTGCAGATAGAGCAATTGTAGTATCTACAGCGGAAATTTCTTCAATTAGAGATGCAGACAGAATAATCGGATTATTAGAATCATCTGAAATAAAAAATCCTGAATTAGTTATTAATAGAATTAGACCAGATATGGTAAAACGTGGGGAAATGATGGATGTTGATGACATTGTTGACTTATTATCAATTGATCTTATAGGAGTAGTTCCAGATGATGAATACATAATTACACAAACCAATAAAGGAGAACCAGTTATACAAAACAAAAAAGCTCCATCAGGAAAAGCTTATCTTGAAATTGCAAAAAGAATATTAGGAGAAGATATAGAAGTTACAATTCCTGGTAGAGAAAAAGGTTTATGGTCTAAAATTAAAAAGATTTTTAGCAAAAAATAAGAAATAAACTTAAAAACTGGGGGTAATAATATGTTTGAAAATTTAATGAATATTTTCAAAAAAAATAAAAAAAGCAAATCTTTAAATACAAGCTCAAAGAATACTGCAAAAGAAAGATTACATTTGGTTCTTATGCAGGATAGAGCAAATGTATCTGCAGACTTTTTAGATTTAATGAGAAAAGAAATAATTGAAGTTATAAAAAAATACATAGATATAGATGAAAAGGCAATGGATGTTAGGCTTACAACTGAAACAAAAGAAGATGGAACACAAGGAGCACCAGCTCTTTATGCCAATATACCGATTATTAATATAAAAGATGAAACTAGAAAGTTAAGTAAAACAAATCAAGATCACAAAATTGAAATAAAACTTACAGATAAATCAGAAGAAAAGAATAATGTAGAAACAGAAGAAAATAATCAAGATAATTCTCAAGAACCTAATGAAATAGAAGATGAAGCAAATAATAGAGTAGCTGATGAGAATAAAGAAGATTCAGAAAATCCAATTGGTGAAGATATTTTAGATAATATAGATGACAGAAAAACAGATGAAAAATTAAGTCAAGATAAGGAAGAAGAAGATAATAATAATGAAGAATAGAATATTTAAAAATATGGAATGGTGGATTCTTATCTCAGCAATTTTACTATGTATTGTTGGATTTGTTGCATTATATTCTGCTAGTCAGCAATTTGAATTAACTTATTTAAAAAGGCAGATTATTTGGTTTATAATAAGTATAGTTATTATGATAATAACTATGTTTATAGATTATGAGTTTTTAGGCAAGATTTCACCAGTTTTTTATATAATAGGAATTATATCTTTAATTGCTGTATTGTTTACTAGGTCGATAAATGGAGCAAATAGCTGGTTTGATATTGGATTTTTCTCATTTCAACCTGCAGAAATTGCTAAAATATCTGTGGTTTTATTTTTAGCATCTGTAATGGTAAAAATACAAGAAAGAGATAAACAAAATATTAATGTCTTTTGGAAACTATTAATAGTTTTATCAGTTGTAATGGTACCAGTCGGTTTAATAATTCTTCAACCAGATTATGGAACAGCAGCAGCATATATAGTTGCAACTATTCTAATGTTATTTGTTTCAGGCATAGATAAAAAATATATAATTGTAGCAATAATGCTTGTTGCAATAGCAGCTCCATTAGCATATAAATTTGTTTTACCACCTCATGCCAAAAAAAGAATAGAAGTATTTTTAAACCCAGAATCAGATCCTAAAGGCTCAGGGTATAATGTGCTTCAATCTAAAATTGCAATTGGTGCAGGTGAACTTACAGGTATGGGAATTCTTAATGGAAACCAAACTCAAATGGGTTACCTTTCACCTAAAACCACAGATTTCATATATTCTGTAATAGGTGAAGAAATGGGGTTTATAATATCAGGTGCAGTAGTTATAATATATGTAACACTTATAACAAGAGCTTTATATGTCGCAAAAACTGCAAAAGATGATTTGGGTTCATATATTGCTGCAGGAATTAGTGGATTATTCTTATTTCACATGACAGAAAATATAGGAATGACACTTGGTTTACTTCCAATTACAGGAGTTCCACTATTATTTATAAGCTATGGTGGAAGCTCAATGATAACAAGTTTTATTTGTATAGGTTTATTACTAAATATTAGTGGAAATAGGAAGAAAACTATTTTTATTAAATAGAATTTAGATGTTAGAAATGTAGGGGCGATTTTAATCGCCCGCAATAATATCCATCCACACATCTTTATAAAATGTTAAACAGTATTTTAATAGAGATAAAGATAGGAGCAGGAAATGTATCTAAAAGAACTACAAATAGGAAACGTAAAATTAAAAAATAACATATTACTTGCTCCAATGGCGGGAATTACAGATTTGCCATTTAGATTGATTACAAGACAATATGGTGCAAGTTATGCATGTACAGAAATGGTAAGTGCAAAAGCAATATTTTATAATGACGAAAAAACAAAAAAACTTATGAATTCTGAAGGAGAGCCAAAGCCTATTGCTATTCAATTATTTGGGTCAGATATAGAAGCAATTAGTTATGCCACAAGATATGTATCTGATCTAGCAGATATTATAGATATAAATATGGGATGTCCAGCTCCTAAAGTTACAAAAAATGGAGAAGGTAGTAAAATATTGATGGATTTAGAATTAGCTGAAAATATTATGAAATCAGTTGTAAAAAATTCAAAAGTACCAGTTACTATTAAAATAAGAAAAGGATGGGATAATGACCATATAGTTGCTTTAGAAATTGCAAAAATTGCAGAAAGTGTGGGAATATCTGCAATAACAATTCATGGAAGAACAAGATCTGAATTCTATTCAGGAAAAGCAGATTGGGATATTTTAAAAAAAGTTAAAGAATCAGTTAAAATACCTGTTATAGGAAATGGAGATATAGTAGATGAAAACACAGCAAAAGAAATGTTTGAAAAAACAGGAGTAGATGGTATAATGATAGGTAGAGCTTCACTTGGAAATCCTTGGATTTTTCAAAGAATAATTCATTATTTAGAAACAGGAGAAAGATTGCCAGATGTTACTAATCAAGAAAAGTTAGAAATTATAAAAAAACATTTAAGTCTACTTATTAAAGAAAAAGGAGAAACAGTTGCAATTAAAGAATTTAGAAAACATATTTCTGCATATACAAAGAACATGCCAAATTCTAGTATTTTTAGAGTGAAAATTAATACTTTAGAAACTAAAAAAGAAGTAGAAGAAGAAATTAACAAATATTTTTCATAATAAAAGTAAAATTGAAAATATGATTTATTTGAATAATGATTCTATAGGAGGATGAATATGAATTTGTATGTAGTTAGGCATGGAGAAGTTCCATCAAATTTAAGTGATATAATTTGTAAAAGAACAGATGAAAAGCTTACGCCCAAAGGAATTGAACAAGCACAAAAAATCGGAAAAGAATTAGCTGAAACGAAGTTTGATGTTGTATTTTCATCTCCTGTTGAAAGAGCAACCGAAACAACAGAATATGTTGCACCAAATGCAAATATTATTTATGATTCAAGACTTACAGAAAGAGGATTAGGAAGTTTAGTAGGAAAAAAGTGGAATGAAATAAATAAAAATATATGGAATTCTACTGAAACTGAAACTACTCCAGAAGGTGCGGAAACATTACTATCAGGATTAAACAGAACTAAAGACTTTTTAGATGATATACAAGAAAAATATAAAGGAAAAAATGTATTAGTAGTAACACATAATTTTGTGAGTAAATGTATATGGGCATTAGAAGAAAACATAACAGACAAAAATCAATTAATGAATTATGTTCATCCAAATGGGGAAATAAAAAAGTATATTAATACAGACTAAAGATAAATATGAGAATAAAAATACAAATCCTATAATTGATTAGAAAGCAGGTTTTAAATGGATTATGAAAAGTATATACAATCAGAATCTGAATATAAAAGCATAAAAACATTAAAATGGGAATTTAGAGAATTTAATCCTGATAAAGACCAAATTTCTATGCTTAAACTTATTTTTATCCTACCAAATGGAGAGTGTCTTTTGATGCCATATGATGAGAATGATGAAAGAGAAGGACCCCACGATAGTCAATATAATCACATAGCATATATTGCTAAAGCAATAGATTTGATTTTAAAAAAACTAGATATAAATAAAGAAAATTTTGTAAGGACAAAAATTGAAAAATTTGATACTGATGAACTAATAGCAGCTATTTTAACCCTGAATATTTCTTTATTTTATGAAATGGGAAACAATTTTTCAGGAGAAAAACCTGAACGATATGCAGTTTTTATGAAACAAAAAAAGTTTACAGAAAAACAGGAAAAAAAGTTGTTAAATTTAGAAAAACCACTTAAACGTGAAAAGTATGAAATTTCTATTAATATTTTAAGCTCAGATGAAATACGCAGTAAAGATAAGGATATAAGATATTATTATATTTGTGAAAAGGATCCTATAAAATATATTTGCTATAAATGTAAAGGAATTGAAGCTTTTGATGTAGATGTATTTTATGAAATAATAAATGTTTCAAGAGAACTAGATTTGTAGTAGAAAGAGAGGAAAAAATGTATAGAACAAAAAATTTAGGAGAACTTAGAATTGAAAATGTTGGAGAAGAAGTTGAGCTTAGTGGGTGGATTCAAAAAATCAGAAACCTAGGTGGAATGATTTTTATTGACCTAAGAGATGAAGATGGAATAACACAAGTAGTAGTAAATGATGAAGAATTACAGTTACAAGCAAAAGAGCTAGTTAAAGAAAGTTGTATACACATAAATGGAAAAGTTGTGGAAAGATCAAGTAAAAATCCCAACATGCCAACAGGAGATATAGAAGTTGTTGCAAACAAAATTGAAGTTTTAGGAAAATGTAAGCCAGAGCTTCCATTTGAAATTAATTCTGAAATAGAAACAAAAGAAGATTTAAGGCTTGAATACAGATTTCTAGATTTAAGAAATGAAAAACTACATAATAGTATTTTATTTAGAGCAAAAGTTTTAAAATATTTAAGAGATAAAATGGAAGAACTTGGATTTCCAGAAATTCAAACACCTATACTGGCAAATTCATCTCCAGAAGGAGCAAGGGATTACCTAGTGCCAAGTAGATTAAATCCAGGAGAATTCTATGCACTACCACAAGCTCCTCAGCAATTTAAACAATTATTGATGGTATCTGGATTTAACAAATATTTTCAAATAGCACCATGCTTCCGTGATGAAGATCCTAGAGCTGATAGAGCACCAGGGGAATTCTACCAATTAGATTTTGAGATGGCGTTTGCCACACTAGATGATGTTTTAGGTATAGTTGAAAAAATTGTTGTAGATACATTTAAACATTTTACAGATTGGAAGGTGGATGAAGCACCATTTATTAGAATTCCATATAAAGAAGCAATGGAAAAATACGGAATAGATAAACCAGATTTAAGAAATCCTTTAATTATTCAAGATGCAACAGCTCTTTTTGAAAATACAGAATTTAACGCATTTAAAGATAAAACTATAAAAATAATTGTTGTGCCAAATGGAGCTGAACAAGGTAGAAAATTCTTTGATAAAATGGCAGATTTTGCAACATCAGAAGAAGTTGGTGCAAAAGGATTAGCATGGACTAAAATAAATACAGAAAAACAAGTTGAAGGTGGAATTGCAAAATTTATAACAGATGACATTAAAGAAAAACTAATTAGTGACTTTGGTGCTAAAGAAAATTCAAGTATTTTCTTTATTGCAGATGAATTCAAAACTGCACAAAAAATTGCAGGATTAGTTAGAATAGAACTTGGAAAAAGATTAGACTTAATTGAAAAAAATGTATATAAATTCTGTTTTGTAGTAGACTTTCCAATGTATGAATTAACAGATGAAGGTACAATTGATTTTGGACACAATCCTTTTTCAATGCCACATGGTGGATTGGAGGCATTAAATACAAAAGATCCATTAGATATAGTTGCATATCAATTTGACTGGGTATGTAATGGCTTAGAGATGGCATCAGGAGCTGTTAGAAACCATGACCCAGAAATAATGATAAAGGCATTTGAAATAGCTGGTTATACAAAAGAGGATGTTGAAACACGTTTTGGAGCATTATTTAATGCATTTCAATATGGAACACCACCACATGCAGGAGCTGCACCTGGAATAGATAGAATGATAATGCTGTTAGAAGATTCTCAAAACATAAGAGAAGTAATAGCATTTCCAAAAAATAAAAAGGCAAGAGATCTTCTTATGAGAGCACCATCTAAGGTATCAGAAGAACAACTAAAAGATGTTCATATCAAATTAGATTTAGAATAGAAAGGTAAAGAAACATGGGAAAATTATTTGTAATAGATGGAACTGATGGAAGCGGAAAACAAACTCAATTTACAAAATTACAAGAGAGACTAACAAAAGATGGAATTAAATATAAAACTGTAAGTTTTCCAAACTATGATAGTCCAAGTTCATCACTAGTTAAAATGTATTTATCAGGTGAATTTGGAAGTAATGCAAAAGATGTAAGCCCTTATATAGCTTCAACATTTTATGCAGTAGATAGGTATGCTACATTTAAAACAGGATATAAAGAATATTATGATAATGGTGGAATTATATTGGCAGATAGATATACTACTGCAAATATGGTTCATCAAGCTGGAAAAATATATGATAAAGCTGAAAGAAAAAAATTTTTAGATTGGCTTTGGGATTACGAATTCAACCTATATGGATTACCTATTCCTACAGAAGTTTTTTTCTTAAATATGCCAGTAGAAAAAGCAATGGAGCTTATGAAAAATAGGAAAAATAAATTCACAAAACAACAAGCAAAAGATATACATGAAAGAGATAAAAATCACTTAATTGATGCACATTCTGCAGCATGTGATGTTGCAAAAGAGTATAATTGGTATGAAATTAATTGTGTAAAAGATGATAAAATAAGGACAATAGAAGATATACATGAAGAAATATATGCAGAGATAAGGAAACATATATGAAGTCAGAGGTCAGAAGTCAGAGGTAAGAGGTAGAACTTCCAACATCCGAATTCTTACCTCCAATCTCATTTTGTGTTACAATTTACAGCTAAATTATTATTGTAGAGTAGCAACAGCGGCATTGTATATCTTTTTTCGTGCTTTAGTCGAGAAAACCAGAAATAAGATTTTGTACGCATATAAAATGCTACAAAATCTAAATTCTGCCATAACTCTCCTCTACGTCAAGTCTATCATCTTACGATGATGACTTTCCTAGAGTATAGAAAAAAGCATATACAATGCACAGCAAAGTTGCGACTTTAATATAGCTGTGAATAGTAACCATTTTGTAGTAAAACAATGAAAATTATTCTAAATACATTTGCATTTTATGAAATAATAATATATAATATATAGTGATGGTGCATTATTCTAGTCGTACTTTTTTATTACGAGGGTGGGGCTAAAAATCCACTAAAGGGCATATAAATTTGGGCTTCTTGTTTGTGCGCGAAATGCCAGTTTTGTGTGTGAGTAGGGAGTAAGATTTAAGGGTAAGGTGTAGTGGCATATGCTGGATTCCCTTATCTCGCTGAAACTTAAGATAAATCTTTAAGTAAAACTTATGATGAGTGCCAAGACACGAAATGCATAGAGTAGCCTGTCTTGAGTGAAGGTATTGGGATTATGTTAAACTATATGAAATTGCCTTTGCAAAAAAGACTAGTAATAAATAAAAGTGCGTTAAGGAAAACTTCTAGAATGTTTGCTTTGTCAAAAGGCAAGAAAACATAAGGATTAAGGTACGGATTTAAGTGGCGATCTGGTGTCTAATACTAACCTTAGATGTTTTCTTTAAACGGAAACGGCTATATAGCAATATATAGTAGAAAACAGAGAAATTCAACCAGACCTAAACCGTAAAATTTACTTATGTTTTTACCATCTTAATCTTATTTATGGAGTATAAAAGTGCAAGAAAAAAATAAAAAAGAATCAAATTTAAAATGGCCTATTCAGGCATTTTTTTTAACATTTATATTATCAGGAATAGTTTCATTTGTTTCAAATAATGGTATAGAAAAGCTAAATGTAGTGTTATCTGTTATAATATTAGTAGTTGTAGTATTAATAGGAATTATATTTGATATAATTGGAGTTGCAGTGACAATTGCACCAGAAGAAGATTTTCATGCTAAAGCAACAAAAAAAGCAGATGGAGCAAAAACTTCTTTAAACCTTATAAAAAATGCAACAAAAGTTGCAAATGTTTGTGCAGATGTTATAGGAGATATTTGTCGGAGTTATAAGTGGAGCAATAAGTGCAATACTAGCAATAAAAATTTCAAATACATATAATGTTTCTCCCAATATTCAATTTATAATAAGTGCATTAGTTGCATCTTTTACAGTAAGTGGAAAAGCAATTGGAAAACAAGTAGCAAGTAAATATTCTACTCAAATTGTGTATTTTGTAGGGAGAATATTGAAGAAGTGATATATCACTATTTCTTTTATTTTTTCTAATGTAAACCATTATCTAATAACAATATATTTTTATTTTAATAAAAACCTCTTGCCAAAATATTCAATTCGTTATATAATGCAAATGGTATGAATTTAGATTCTTGTATGGAGGGCACCAATAAAAGCCTATGAACCTTGTCAGGTCCGGAAGGAAGCAGCAATAAGTAGATACTTTTATGTGGAGCTTTCCATAGAGGAATTTAGTTCACACCATTTTTTCTATGTAATTAAATAAAAAATGTAGAGTAGCTCACGTGAAAGTTTTATATTTTACAGCGAGAGCGGAGAAGTATAAATATAAAACTTTCAGAAAAATGGGCGGATATAATAAAATAAGTGTTAAATATGTAGAGTAGCTCACGTGAAAGTTTTGTTTTTCACAGAGAGAGCGGAGAAGTGCAAAAACAAAACTTTCAGCAAGATGAGCGGACATAATTAATATATAGATAAAAGGAGGTGTAATTGTGGGGTATACAGCTCTTTATAGAAAATTTAGACCTACAAAATTTTCAGAAATGGTAGGCCAAGAACACATAAAAAAGACATTGGTAAATCAGCTTATAGCAAACAGAGTAGGACATGCGTATTTGTTTAATGGAGGAAGAGGAACAGGAAAAACTACAACTGCAAAGATTTTAGCTAGAGCAGTAAACTGTTTAAATTTGCAAGATGGAGAGCCTTGTAATGAATGTGAAATATGTAAGGGTGCCTTAGATGGTTCACTTACAGATATAGTAGAAATGGATGCTGCATCAAACAATAGTGTAGAAGATGTTAGGCAAATTAGAGAAGCAGTTAATTTTTTACCAACAAAAGCAAAATATAGAGTATACATTATAGATGAGGTACATATGTTATCAACAGGAGCTTTTAATGCATTATTAAAGACATTAGAGGAGCCACCAGAACATGTTAAATTTATATTAGCAACAACAGAACCTCAAAAACTACCTGCTACAATTTTATCTAGATGCCAAAGATTTGATTTTAAAAGAATATCAAATGAGGACATAATAAAAGATTTAGAGTATGTTTGTAAAGAATCAAATATAAAAATTACAGCTTCAGCATTAAACCTAATTGCAATACTTGCAGAAGGGGGAATGAGAGATGCTTTATCTATTTTAGAAAGATGTAGTCAAGAAGGAGAAGACCAAATAGATGAGAACAAAGTTAAAGACTTAGTTGGTATTCCTAAAACTACATATATAAATAAAATAGTAAATAACATAATTGACAAAAAATCAGAAGAAGCATTAAATACTTTACAAGAAATTATTGATGATGGAAAAGATATTGGAAATTTAATTTGGGAAATAATTAAATATATTAAAGATATTTTACTTTATAAAGCAACATCTAAAACAGAAATGTATAATCAAGAAGAAATAGAAGCGATAAAATCTATTTCTGATAAAACTTCGAAACAACAATTAATAGATTTAATATGTGAATTATCAGAGATAGAAAATACAATGAAACAATCATCTCAAAAATTAATTATTTTGCAAACAGGGTTAATTAAACTATGTAATAGTGAAACAAGTGCAAATAATGCTAAAACAATAGAAACAAACGGGATTATAGACAACTCTGATTTAGAAAGAAGAGTAACAAAAATTGAAAATTTTTTACGAGCTGGTAATTTTGCAAAAGCTTCAAATTCTGGGGTAAAATACTCTATACAAGGAACAGAAAAAGAGCCAAAAGAAGAAAGCAAAGTAATTCCAAAGCCAAAATATAAAGGAAAAACTCAAGATTACTGGCCAAAACTTGTAGAAGATTTTAAACAAGAAGGAAAAATGTTTATGTACATAAATCTTGCAGGCACAACTGCAAGAGAAGTAAATGACATGACTTTGGAAATAGATTTTCCAAGTGGTATGAGTAAAGTCGCAAAAGATTTTTTATCAAGACCAGACACAAAACAGAATTTGAAAGAAACAGTACATTTAGCATGTGGAAAAGAAATGCAAATAAAATTTGTAGAAGAAAAACAAGATGATTCAGACAGTAATTTCAATGAATTTGAAAAATTCATTGGAGATAATGATATACCATTTAATATAATTTGAAAGGAGAATGAACATGTCAAAAAGAGGAGGATTCCCAGGAGGTATGGGAGGATTTGGTGGAATGAATTTTAATAGTATAATGAAACAAGCCAAACAAATGCAAGAAGATATTACAAAAACACAAGAGGATATTGCATCTAAGGAATTTACTGCATCAGCAGGTGGAGGAGCTATTGAAGCTAAAGTCTCAGGAGCAAAAGTTCTAATGGACATAAAAATTAAACCAGAAGTAGTTGATCCAGATGATGTTGAAATGCTACAAGATTTAATTTTAACATGTGTAAATGAAGCATTAAGACAAGCTGAGGATGCAAGTAATGCGGCTATGGGTAAGTTTAATATTCCTGGATTTATGTAAACATAACTAAATAATTAAGATTAAATATGATGTTTGAAGAAAATAAGTAATAAAATATCCAGGAATGGAGTAAATTTTAAGTGAAAATAAACAAAGAAGATTGTAAAAAAACAAAAAAGCTATTAATACTATCTAACATTTATGATTTTATAATTTCGATAATTAAAATTAAAAATATTTATGTAACAATATTTTTAGTTATATTAGGAATAGTTAGTGTTCTATTTTTTCAAAGTTTAATTGAATTTCAAAGCTATAGTCAACAAATTCGAGAAAGTAGATCAAAAAAATATAAAATAGGGGTTGTTATTTTAGTTGCAATAATAATTTTTACGTTTATCTTTTTAGGAGCATACTATGACCATATTTTTGTTAGAAGGTCAAGTTTTCCTATATATTCTTTTGGGTTAGTAATAAAAGTTGTTTGTTTTATTATTATAATGGAAAATACAGTAGATGAACTAAAAATAAAATGGAAATAAAAAACATAAAAAAAGGATTTAATTATGTCAGAATATGCACCATCAATAGAAAAATTAATAGAAAGCTTTGAACGCCTTCCAAGCATTGGACATAAAACTGCTGCAAGGCTTGCTTTTCATGTTTTAGATTGGAATGAAGAACAAACCAATGAATTTTTAAATTCAATTGTAAATGCAAAAAAGAATTTAAAATATTGCAGTAGATGTTTTAATATAACAGATACAGATCCATGCCCAATTTGTTCAAATTTGAAGAGAAACCAAGATACAATTTGTGTAGTTGAAGATGTACGTGATGTTGCGGCAATGGAGAGAACGCACGAATTTAAAGGAGTGTATCATGTATTACATGGTTCAATATCTCCAATGAATGGAATTGGTCCAGATGATATAAAAATAAAAGAGCTTTTAGCAAGACTAGTTGGTGGAGAAGTAAAAGAAGTTATCTTAGCAACAAATCCAAGAGTAGAGGGAGAAGCAACAGCAATGTATCTTTCAAAACTAATAAAACCTTTAGGAATAAAAGTATCAAGAATAGCTCACGGAATTCCAGTTGGAGGAGATTTGGAATATACTGATGAAATCACTCTAACAAAAGCATTAGAAGGAAGAAGAGAAATCTAGTTGTCAATGGGGACGGACCTTTTTGACAACTTTTTCATAATAATAGTCGTTCATAATGATGATGTATATGTATTAAAGGAGATATTTTATAAAATGATTTATGTGATTAAAGATAAAGAGCTTAAATTATTATGTAACAATTCATTGATTAAATTACCTTTAGATTTACAAGAAAAAATAAATAATCATTTTGAAAATATAAAGAATTCAGGGGCTAATGTTTGGAACGGAGAAGTGTTTTGCGTTACAAATTATAAAGTCGAAGATAATTATGTAGAAATTGTTTGTAAAAAATCAGATTATGCTCATTATTTATATGAAGAAAGAATCGGATGCGAAAAACAATACGAATGCAGGAATCTAAGCGGAGGATGTTTGATTGAAACTATAGATGGTTATTATATAATTGGAGAGTTAGATGATAGTGCATCATATCCAAATATGTTACAAATCCCAGGAGGAAATATTGATAAAACAGATATTATCAATGAAAAAATAGATATAGAAAAAACAATAATTAGGGAAATAAAAGAAGAAGTTAACATTGATTTAAATGATAAAAATATGATGATATCAAATGATATAAATTATTTATATATTTCTGAAGAAGGAATTCAACCAGGAGCTCAAATATTTTCAAAAGCAAAGATAAAAATGACTGCAGATGAGTTTAAAAAGCATTTTAAAGACTACAACACATATTTAAAAGAAAATAATTTAGAAATAGAATTTAAAAAATTATATTTTGTGAAAAAAGAAAAAGCGATAGATGATTTAAATAAGCTTAATAAACCAAAAAGATATTATTTAGTTCCTTTATTACAAATTGATATGGAGCAAAACTAAAAAAGCTAGTATTTGAAAGAGAGCCTACTTAAAAATGTAGGCTCTCATATTTGTTATCATTCAAATTTGTAAATTTATATTGATAAGTCTGAATAGTAATCCTTATTTAGATGCAGTTTTAAGATGAAAAAAGTTTGTTAAATAATTTGAAATTATTTTAGCTCCATCATTACAATCAGCAGATATAACATTTTTCAAACATTCATCCAGTTTTTTAGATTTAATAAATTCATCTAACTCGACATATATTTTTCGTGGATTATCACATTTAAAACCAAAATTATTGTCAACTACATATTCATAATTTTCATTTTCTTGACCTTTTATATACCCTGTAATTACAATTGCAGTTCCACTTCTGGCACCTTCTAATATCATATTTGGTCCTGCTTTTGTAAGTAAGATATGGGCATTTCCTAAAAATTCATTCATATTATTTACAAAGCTATAAATCTTAACTTTTTGAGAAATATGTCCATGACCTTGCTCTTTTTTTAGTTTAGTATAGAGCTTTTTATCTCGTCCGCATATTACATTAATATTTGCGTTTTTTATTCGAGATACTTCTTTTACGAATTGAATATTTTTTTTAAGAGAAACAGATGGATTTACTAATAATATATTTACTTCATCAACAATTGATTTTGGAGATGATCTTTTTATGATGTCATTTCTAATTGGGAAACCTGAAACAACAATTTTATTAGTATCCACACCTTTTTTTAGATATATTTCTTTTATTTTATTTGTTGGTACAAATATCACATCAGCATTTTTATCTAACCAGATTTTTGGTGGATTAACTAAATCAATAACATTTATAAAAAATGGAATATTTAAGTTTTCTTTTTTTAATAAATGTGAAATTGCTTTTGTAAACATAGGGTGATTTGAAATAATTAGATCTGGTTTATAATCTAAAAATTCATTTTTAAGTTTTTTTCTAGATTTAAGATACATAAAAAAACTTATAATATCTGGAAAGATTTGTGAAAACAAAAATGCCAAATAAAAAACTAATGGAAATTTTGTTGTTATTGGTATATAAGAATCTTCCAGTAATTTACCTGTTTTTTTCATAGTTGTAAAACAGTCAATTTGTTTTACATCATAATTTAATTCTTTTAATTGCTTTTCTAATGCATTAGCAGCTGATTTATGTCCAGTTCCAGTTCTTTCAGATGTTAGTATTAAAATTTTTTTCATAATTAGATCCTTTTTTGTTTTGATTTTATCATAAATTTTTAAAAATTGGAATAAGTTTTTAATTTTTATACAAAATAATAATTAAAATATACTTATATAATTTTTCTAAATAGAGTATTAGAAAAAGAAAGGTAACAGATTTATGAAAAATAAAAAACACATTTTACCAATAATAATTGGAATTTTAATTATAGCAATTGGAATATTATCATATTCTTTATATCAAAATATGAATAAAACACAAATTGCAAATGAAAACATGAATAATAGTAATTTATATGAGCTTATGAATTATGTTCAAAATGTTGAAACATATTTAGCAAAAGCAACTATTTCAAGCTCGAGCACACATGCAGCTGAAACTTTAACATATTTATGGAGAGAGGCAAACTTAGCAGAAACATATTTATCAAATTTGCCAGTTCAGAGCCAAGAATTAGAAAACACTGCAAAATTTTTAAATCAAGTAAGTGATTATAGTTATTCTTTATCTAGAAAAAATATTAAAGGAGAAAAACTAAGTGATGAAGAATTTAACAATTTAGAAGAACTTCACACATATAGTCTTTCACTTGAAGATACATTAAATCAGCTTGCTTGGGATTTGGAAAATGGATCGATTTCTTGGAAAGAGTTAGCACAAACTGAGAAAGATCAATTTAGTCAAGCTGTGTCATCAGAAATTGATATGTTTAGTACATTAGAAGAAAATTTTCACGAGTATTCAGGATTAATATATGATGGGGCATTTTCTGAACATATGACAACTTCAGAACCTAAAATGATAACAGGTGAAGAAGTGACAGAAGAGGATGCTAAAAATAAAGTACGAGAATTTATGCAAGATAAGAATATTCAAGAAATAAATACATTAGAACAATCTCAAAACACAAATATTCCAGCATATAATTTTTCTGTAAAAACAGAACAAAATGAAAATTGTGCAATATCTGTATCAAAAAAAGGATGCTATGTTGTTTATTCAAATTGTAATAGAGATATTGGTGAGCAGGTATGGAGCTATGAAGATGCAAATAAAAAAGGACAAGAATTTTTAGAAAAAGTTGGAATAAAAAATATGCAAAATACTTATTATTTAAATGAAAGTGGAATCTTAACAATCAATTATGCTTATAATCAAAATGGTGTAATAATTTATCCAGATTTAATAAAAGTAAAAGTTGCATTAGATAATGGCGAAATACTTGGATTTGAATCAACTGGGTATTTAAATAATCATACAGAAAGAACAATAGATAAAAATGTGATTTCAAAAGATCAGGCAAAAAAGACATTAAATAAAAACTTAAATATAAAAAGCGAAAATTTAGCAATAATACCAACAGAATACAAAACTGAAATTTTATGTTACGAATTTAAAGGAACTGTAGAAAATAGAGAATTTATAGTATATATAAATGCAAAAACAGGAGAAGAAGAAGACATACTTGTAATATATAACACACCAAATGGAGTATTAACAATGTAGTTATTGTTGTTGTCACCGGTACCGGAGATTTTTGACATTTTTGTTGTCACCGGTACCGGAGATTTTTGACATTTTTGTTGTCACCGGTACCGGAGATTTTTGACATAGAAGACAGTCTGTTTTTTTAATTTAGGACCGGGTCCTTTTTTTAAAATCTATTGACAACAATTTACAAGAACAATATAATTAATACAAATTAAAGAGAAAATACACAATAGAAAAAAGAAAAGGAGAATACAAATATGGAAAAAATGTCAAAAGGAATAACTTTAATTGCTTTAGTTGTAACTATCATTGTTCTACTCATCTTAGCAGGAATTAGTATTGCCATGCTATCAGGAGATAACGGAATACTTAAACAAGCTGGAAATGCAAAAACTCAGACAGATATAGCAGAAGAAAAAGAAATATTACAAACAGCTTCATTAGCTGCTATGGGAAAAAGCAAATATGGAGATATTACGAAAGAAAAATTAGACAATGAACTAGATAACAATATAGGTAATGAAAACTATAGTTCAGAATTAGTAGAAAATGGAATATCTGTAACATTTAAAAATAGTGAAAGAACATATATTATAGACTATAATGGTAATGTAGAAAAAGCTGCACCAAAAATAGCAGTAGATGAAAATTCACTAACAATTACAAATACAGATGGAAGTAGTATAACAAAAGGACAAGTAGAACAAGGAACAGCCTTAAAAATATCATTTAATGCAAGTGTAAAAGGTGGAACAGTATCAATAAGCCCAAGTTTGCCACATACAACAACAACAGAAGAAATAGAAGCAAAATCTGTAACTTTTACAATTACAGCCAGTGTACCAGATGAAACAGTAGAACCATTAGAATATACTGTAAATTTAAAAGATGTATATAAATCAAATGTAGTAAGTATGGAAGAATTAAAAACACAAGCTAGTAAATACTTTGGATATGATGTAATAAATTATGCAGAAACATTGCCTAGCAATTTACGAGATACAAAATGGCAATTGTTTTATGCAGGAGCATTAGATGGAGAGACAGAAGAAAGAATATATTTAATTTCAAAAGAATATGTAAAAAATACGGTATTACCAGCAAAAAATGGAGCAAAACCAATTCCAACAAGTGAATCAAATTATAAAGCAAAATTTGGAAGTAACAGTGGAACCGACGGAATAATTCCTAAGTACTCAGGAACATCAAATGTTAGTATTAATATGCAAAAATATAATAAAGACTATTTTAAGGATTATGCAAGTACCAATAATAATATGAAAGCAGTAGCATATATGTTAGACACAGGTACATGGAGTTCATTTGCAACAAGCAATCAAAATTATGCAGAATGGGCAATAGGAGGACCAACAGTAGAATTATTGTTTACAGCATACAATAAATATGCAGGAACAGGTTATAAAGCTGATGCAGTAACGGTAAATGGATATCAGATGAAGAAAAAATCAAGCGATAGTTTTACAAATGATATAAGTGAGGCAATTGCAAAAGATACAAGCACAAAAGATAGCCCATATATTGTATCGGCAAATGATAAGGCCAGTGGTTATTGGCTTGCTTCTCCAGCAAATACTTTGAAAAATACTATAGTGTATGTGGGTTATAGTGGTACTGTTGGGGCAGATCTTACCTATAATACAAGGGAAGGCTTCCGCCCTTTAGTTCTTCTAAACTCTAATTTTCAATTAGAAAAGACAACATCCGGAGGAAAAGAAGTATTTAAAATTGTACCAAAAACAGAGTAAAATTCTGCAAAACACTTGACAATTTAAAAAAAATAGTGTAAACTATATCCGTATTACAGATATAGTTTATTTTTTTGAAAGAAGTGAAATAAATTGGAAGAAAAAATAGAAATAAGTATATTATTAAATTTATATGGGAATTTACTTACAGAAACACAAAAAAACTATATGGATTTATACTATAACCAAGATTATTCACTTTCAGAAATAGGAGATAACGAAAATATCACAAGGCAAGCTGTTAGAACAATTCTAGTTAAATCAAAAAGAAAATTATACGAATATGAACAAAAACTAAAATTTATGGAAAAAGAAAATAACATAAAAAAACTAATAGAAAAAATACAAACTTCAAAAAATGATTCAGAAAAACAAAAACTTTTAAAAAAAATACAAGAAAATTTAGATTACTAATAAGTGAATTATTTTGTTAATATTTATAACTAATATTAGTAATAGAGTAGCAACGGCGGCATTGTATATCTTTTTTCGTGCTATAGCCTAAGAAAAAAGAATATACAATGAAAGCAAAGTTGCGGATTAAATACAGATTTGAATTGCAACAATTTTTTTATGGAGGTGTACTATGGCATTTGAAGGCTTATCATCAAGGCTTCAAGAGATTACAAAAAAAATAAAAGGTGAAGCAAGAATTACAGAAAGCAACATGAAAGACATGCTTAGAGAAGTAAAACTTGCATTACTAGAAGCAGATGTTAACTATAAAATCGTAAAAGAATTTATATCAAATGTTCAAGAAAAAGCTCTTGGTCAAGATGTAATGAAATCTTTAAAACCAGGAGAGCAAGTCGTTAAAATAGTTAGAGATGAGCTTACTGAGCTATTGGGGGGATCAGACAGTAAAATTAATATATCATCAAATCCTCCTACAATAATAATGCTTGTTGGTCTTCAAGGTGCTGGTAAGACAACTTTAGCAGGAAAACTAAGTAACTATTTAAGAAAACAAGGCAAAAAGCCATTAATGGTTGCATGTGATGTATATAGACCAGCGGCTGTAAAGCAACTTCAAGTAGTAGGAAGTCAATTGAATATTCCAGTTTATAGTGAAGAAGGAGTTCAAGATGCAGTTGGAATTGCTAGAAGGTCAATAAATACAGCAATTTCAAAATTAAATGATGTAATAATTATAGATACTGCAGGTAGACTTCAAATAGATGATACACTTATGCAAGAACTGGTAAATATAAAGAATGCAGTTAGACCACATGAAATACTATTAGTAGTTGATAGTATGACAGGTCAAGAGGCAGTTAATGTTGCACAAACTTTTAATGATAAAGTTGGAATTGACGGAGTAGTACTTACAAAACTAGATGGTGATACTCGTGGTGGTGCAGCACTTTCAGTTAAAAAAATTACAGGAAAGCCCATAAAATTTGCGGGTGTTGGAGAAAAACTAAGTGACCTAGAAGAATTTCATCCAGATAGAATGGCATCAAGAATTTTAGGAATGGGAGATATTCTTTCAATAGTAGAAAAAGCAGAACAAGCGTTAGATTTAGAAGAAGCAGAAAAATTAGAAAAACAACTTAAAAAAGATAAATTTGACTTAGATGATTATTTAGCTCAATTAAAACAAATTAAAAAAATGGGTTCGCTATCATCAATATTAAAAATGATACCTGGAATGAATAAATTAAAAGATATTAAAGTGGATGATAAAGAATTTATTAGAATAGAAGCAATAATAACATCTATGACAGCAAAAGAAAGAAAAAATCCTTCACTATTAAATGCAAGTCGTAGAAAACGTATAGCAAAAGGTAGTGGTACAGAAGTTCATGATATAAACAAATTTATGGAAAGTTTTGAAATGACACAAAAAATGATGAAGCAAATGAAATCTAAAAAAGGTATGAAAAACATCATGAAAGGTCTAAACCTGGATCAAATAAAAGATTTTAAAAATATGATGTAGGATATTTGCATTTGCAGTAGATAACTATAATTCACAACATAATAAATATATATTTTAAAATGGAGTGCGTAAGCGTTCAACCGGAGCAATTGACAAATATCGTTCAATTATATAATTATATTATATAATTGAACATAAGAAAATTGCGACACCAAACGGAATGATAAAATATATATTTATTAGGTTGTGAATGGTAGCAATAAAATCTACAATTTAGTTATTAATTTTTTAAATTTATATATATAAAACTTTAGGAGGTGAAAACATGGTAAAAATTAGATTACAAAGGGAAGGAAAGA